>JAIVGV010000218.1 GCA_020201365.1 Acidobacteriota bacterium | reverse complement strand
ATCTTCTACATGGGCATCAACCTCGGCGCGTTCATCGCCCCGCTCGTCTGCGGTCCGCTCGGACAGAAAATTGACTGGCACTACGGCTTCGCCGCCGCGTTCGTCGGCATGACGCTCGGCATCATCCAGTACGTCGCGGGCGGCAAGCGACTGAGCCGCGTCGGCAACCCGCCCCTGCGCAAGCGCGAGCCCGACATCAAGGCGACGAAGGCCGCCCCCGAAGAGGCGCGCGACGTTGACTTGGTGACCATCGCGCTCGCCGTCGTGCTCGGCGTCGTCGGCTTCGGGCTGGGCTACTACACCGGCGGGCGGGGCGGGACGGGCGTGCTGTCGGGGCTCTTCCCCGGAGTCGCCGGCTTCTTCGCGGGCTACCTGCTCGGCGTCGTCAGACACTTGAACGGCGACGAACTCAAGCGCGTGCTCGTCATCTTCATCCTGTTCGTCTTCTCGGCGCTCTTCTGGATGTCTTTCGAGCAGGCAAGCACGACCCTGACGCTCTTCGCGGATCGGCTGACGAACCGCGTCGTCTTCGGCTGGGAAGTTCCCGCGAGCCTCTTCCAATCAATCGAGCCGCTCTTCCTCATCATCTTCGCGCCCGTCTTCGCGATGCTGTGGGTCAGACTCGGACGGCGCGATCCTTCGAGCCCCGCGAAATTCGCCTACGGACTTTTCCTCGCGGGCGCGAGCTTCGCCGTCGTCGCCTTCGCCTCGACGCTGACGGGCGGTGGCAGGCTGGTCAGTCCGCTGTGGCTCGTGCTCGTCTATCTGTTGCAGACCTTCGGCGAGCTGTGCCTGAGCCCGGTCGGCTTGAGTACGGTGACGAAGCTCTCGCCCGCGCGGATGGTCGGCTTGATGATGGGCGTGTGGTTTCTTTCGATCTCCATCGGCGACTACTTCGCGGGGCGCGTGCTCGGCTTCTTCGACGAGAAGGCGGAGGGCGCGCTCTTGAAGCTCTTCGGCAGCGTGGCGGTCATGACGTTCGTCGCCGCGCTCGTCCTCGTCGCGCTCACGCCGCTCATCAGGAAGATGACGCCGCAGAGAGCCGGGGCGACGAACTAGAATTTAGAGTTAACGATCTCCGCTCGAAATCGCGATCAACTTTTCGGAGGCTCGCCACCCGTGCGCCCAAAACATCTTCTCGCCGCAACGCTCCTGCTCTTCGTCTCGCTCGCGCCCGCGCTCGCGCAACAAAAACTCTTAACCATTGACGACATCTACGACCCCGCGCGCCGCGTTGACTTCTCAGGCTTCCCCGCGACGCCGCGCTGGCTCAAGGACGGCGAGCACTTCCTGCTCGCGAATCGCGGCGGCGGTGGAGGCGGCGCACGCGGACGCGCCGGCGGCGGGCAGTTGATGAAGGTCAACGCGCGCACCGGCGAAGCCGTGCCGTTCTTAGACTCCGCGAAGATGCAGGCGGCGCTCGCCGCGCTCCCCGGCATGAGCGCCGACGAGGCGCGCGGGCTCGCCAGTCAGACGAACTATCAACTGAACAAGGACGAGACGGAGATTCTCCTCAACCACGCGAACGACTTGTTCGTGTACGATCTCAACACGAACAAGGCGGCGCGGCTGACGAACAACCCCGGCGACGAGGAGAACGAGAACTTCAGCCCGGACGGGCGCATGGTCAGCTTCGTGCGCGGCAATAATCTCTACGTCGTTGATGTCGCCACGCAGAAGGAGCGGCAGCTCACGACCGACGGCTCGCCCAAGCTCATCAACGGGCGGCTCGACTGGGTCTATCAGGAGGAACTCTACGGTCGCGGCAACTTCGACGGCGCTTGGTGGAGCCCCGACTCGACCAAGATCGCCTTCCTCCAACTCGACGAGTCGCCCGTCCCCGGCTTCGTCGTCGTTGACCACATCCCGCCCGGTCAGGTCATCGAAGACACGCCCTACCCGAAGGCTGGCGACCCGAACCCGGTCGTGAAGCTCGGCATAGTTGACGCGGCTGGAGGCGACGTGCGCTGGGTTGATCTGGACTCGAAGTACAAGCCGGAGGATCGTCTCGTCGTGCGCGTTTCGTGGACGCCGGACGGTCGCCGCGTCGTTTACGAGGCGCAGAACCGCGTGCAGTCGTGGCTCGATCTCAACACCGCCTCGGCGCAGGACGGGAAGTCGGCGACGCTCTTCCGCGACACGACGAAGGCTTGGGTCGAGGTGATCGATCCGCCCTTCTTCCTCAAAGACGGCACGTTCCTCTTCCAGAGCGAGCGCGACGGCTGGCGTCACATCTACCGCTACTCCGCCGACGGCAAACTCATCAACCAAGTCACGCGCGGCGACTGGGAGGTGCACTCGCTCGAAGGCGTTGACGAGCGCGGCGGGTTCGTCTATTTCGTCGGCACGGAGCACGACCCCATCGGCACGCACGTCTATCGCCTCAAGCTCGACGGCTCAGGTCTCAAACGCCTCACCGACACCGAGGGCACGCACAGCGCGTCGTTCAACTCGAACTTCACGCTCTTCGTCGATCGCTCGTCGGACATAAACACGCCGACGCAAGTGCGGCTCGTTGACGCGGACGGCAAAGTCGTCCGCGCGATTGACGAGAACAAGCGCCCCGCGCTCGCCGAGTACAAGCTCGGCAAGGTCGAGTTCCTGCGCGTCCCGACGCGCGACGGCTTCCAGATGGAGGCGATGATCATCCGCCCGCCGGACTTCGATCCGTCGAAGAAGTATCCGGTCATGTCGTTCACCTATTCGGGACCTCACGCGCCGCAGGTGAGA
>JAIVGV010000040.1 GCA_020201365.1 Acidobacteriota bacterium | reverse complement strand
CCCCAGCCCCGACCCCTTCCGTGGAGGACTGATGGGCACACTCATACAGGACTTGCGTTACGCGTTGCGGACGATGCGGAAGAGCCCGGTGTTCACGCTCGTGGCGGTCTTGGCGCTCGCCTTAGGCATCGGGGCGAACACGGCGATCTTCTCGGTCGTCAACGCCGTGCTCCTGCGCCCGCTGCCGTTCGCCAACCCCGAACGGCTCTTCGTCGTCCGCGCGCGCAACGAGCGCGACGGCTCCGTGAGCGCCGAGCAGTCGTACCCGAACTTCCAAGACCTGCGCGCGCAGTGCCGCTCGTGCGAAGGTTTCGCGGCGTACTCGCACGCGACGACGTTTCTGATGAACCCCGGCGAGGAGCCGGAGCGCGAGCGCGGCGTCGAGACTTCCGCCGATCTCTTCGCGATGCTCGGCGCGAAGCCCGAGCTGGGGCGCGCCTTCACGCCGGAAGAGGATCAGCCGGGCGCGCACCGCGTCGTCGTCCTGAGCCACGCCTTCTGGCAGCGCAGCTTCGGCGGCGCGCGCGACGTCGTCGGGCGCGACATCCCTCTGGGCGGCGCGCCGACGACGGTCGTCGGCGTCATGCCGCCGGACTTCAAGTTCCCCGTCGAGTCGGCGCAAGCCGACTTCTGGATGCCGCTCGCGCCGCTGCTCCCGCCAAACGATCTCACGCACCGCGACTACGTCTCGCTCGATCTCGTCGCGGAGACGAAGCCGGGCGTGACGCCGCGGCAGGCGCAAGCCGAGATCGAGACCATCTCGCGCCGGCTCCAACAGCAGTACCCGGAGACGAACACCGCGCTCCTCTTCTTCACGAAGCCCCTGCACGAGGAGCTGGTCGGCGACCTGCGCACGGCGCTCTTCGTGCTCTTGGGCGCGGTCGGCTGCGTGCTCCTGATCGCGTGCGCGAACGTCGCCAACCTCCTGCTCGCGCGCGCCGCCGGGAGGGCGAAAGAGATGTCCATCCGCGCGGCGCTCGGCGCGTCGCGCTGGCGCATCGTGCGGCAACTGCTCACCGAAAGCCTGCTGCTCGCCGTTTTGGGCGGCGCGCTCGGTCTGCTCGTCGCGACGTGGGGCGTCGCGCTCTTCGCCGCGGCGAGCCCGGCGGACATCCCGCGCGTCTCCGAGATCAACCTCGATCCGCGCGTCGCGCTCTTCACCGCCGCCGTCACGCTCCTGACGGGCGTCGTCTTCGGGCTCGCGCCCGCGCTGCAAGCCGCGAAGGCGGACGTGAACGAGGCTCTGAAAGAAGGCGGGCGCGGATCGGGCGAGGGGACGGGGCGCAGCCGCCTGCGCGGCGCGCTCGTCGTCTCCGAGATCGCCCTGTCGCTCGTGCTCCTGGTCGGCGCGGGGCTCCTCGGTCAGAGTTTCAAGCGGCTGCTCGACGTGCGGCCGGGCTTCGATCCCGCGAACCTCGTGACGATGGACGTGGTGCTGCGCAGCAGCCGCTATCCGCAGGATGCGCAGCGCACGCAGTTCTTCCAAGACTTCCTCGAGCGCGCGAAGCAGCTCCCCGGCGTGCGCGCCGTCGGGCTCGTCAACCCGCTCCCCTTAAACGGCAACTTCGAGACGTGGGACTTCGAGATCGACGGGCGCGCGCCGTTCGCGCCCGGCGTCCAGCACGACGCGGATCGCCGCATCGTCAGCCCCGAATACTTCCAAACGATGGGCATCGCGCTGCTGCGCGGTCGCGCCTTCGACGCGCGGGATCGCGCCGGCTCGCCGCAGGTCGCCGTCGTCAACGAGACCTTCGCGCGCCGCTTCTTCCCCGGCGAAGACGCTGTCGGCAAGCGCATCGTCTTGAACGGCGGCGCGATCTCGGGCGCGCGCGAGATCGTCGGCTTGGTCGGCGACGTGCGCCACGCCGGGCTCGACGAGCCCGCGACGCCGGAGTTCTACTTCCCGTTCACGCAAGTCCCGTCGCCGCGCCTCACGGTCGTCGCGCGCGCGGCGGACGCTGGCAGCGCGGCGGCGGTCGTCCCTGCTCTGCGCGGCGTCGTGCGGCAGACCGACAAGGAGTCGCCGATCTACAACGTGCGCACGATGGACAGCCTGCTCGCCGCGTCGGTCGCCAAGCGGCGCTTCAACATGATCCTGCTCGGCGGCTTCGCGTCGGTCGCGCTCGTGCTCGCGGCGCTCGGCATCTACGGCGTCATCTCCTACACGGTCACGCAGCGCACGCACGAGATCGGCGTGCGCGTCGCGCTCGGCGCGCAGCCCTCGGACGTGGTGCGCATGATCCTGCGTCAGGGCATGGCGTTCGCGCTCGCCGGGGTGGGCTGCGGGCTCGTCGGAGATGGAGACTACCTTGCGTGACGTGCGCCACGGCTGGCGCGCGCTGCGAAAGAGACCGGGCTTGACGCTCGCGGCGGTCGTCTCGCTCGCGCTCGGCGTCGGCGCGAACACGGCGATCTACAGCGTCGCGCGCGCGGTCTTCCTGCGCCCGCTCGCCGTCAGAGACCCGGCGACGCTCGTCGCCGTCGCGGACAAGGTGCTCTCCTACCCGGCTTACACGGAGCTGCGCGACGAGAACCACGTCTGCGCGGGGCTCGCCGCCTACGCCTCCCGCCAGATGAACCTCGAACATGACGGCGCGCAGCCCGCGCGCGTGAGCAGCTACGTCGTGACGGGCAACTACTTCGGAGTGCTCGGCGTCGGCGCGTCGGTCGGTCGCACGCTGCTGCCCGAAGACGACGAGGCGACGAGCGCGCCGCAGGTCGCCGTGCTGAGCGATCACCTCTGGCGCGAACAGTTCGGCGGCGACCGCGGCGCGGTCGGCAAGACCGTGCGCTTAAACGGCGTGCCGTTCACGGTCGTCGGCGTCGCGCCCGCGGAGTTCCGCGGCACGATGCTGGCGGCGTCGCCGGACGTGTACGTGCCCGTCGCCAACTGGTCGCGCCTCGCCACCGGCTTCTACGCGACGCTCGACATCAGCCGGCGCGGTTGGAGCTGGCTCTCGGTCGTCGGACGACTCCGCCCCGGCGTCGCGGTCGGGCGCGCCGAAACGGAGCTGAACCAGCTCGCGCGGCAGAACCGCGAGGCTAACGGTCAGCGCACGCCGCCCGATTTCCACTACGACGTGCGACCGCTCGCCGTCGCCGCGACGGGACTCGAGAGCCGCGCCGAGATCGTCCGCTTCATGTCGCTGCTCGCGGCGGTCGTCGCCGTCGCGCTCCTGATCGCGTGCGCGAACGTGGCGAACCTCTTGCTCGCGCGCGCCGCTTCGCGGCGCAGGGAGATCGGCGTGCGGCTCGCGCTCGGCGCTTCTCGCGCGCGGCTCGTGCGACAGCTTCTGACCGAGAGCGTGATGATGTCGCTCGCGGGCGGCGCGCTGGGGCTGCTCGTCGCGCTGTGGGCGACGAGCCTGCTCTCCGCCTTCAGCCTGCCCGGCTACATCGCGCTCGGCAGACTCGATCTCGGCTTGAAGCCCGACGTGCTCGCCTTCACCTTCCTGCTCGCGCTCGCCACCGGCGTCGGCTTCGGTCTCGCGCCCGCGCTCTCCGCGGCGAAGGCCGATCTCGTCACGGCGCTCAAAGATCAAGGGGCGACCGGCGCGCCCTCTCGCGCTCGCGTGCGCGGCGCGCTCGTCGCGGCGCAGGTCGCGCTCTGCCTGCTGCTGCTCGTCTGCGCCGGACTTTTCTCGAGGAGCCTGCGTAACGCGCTCAACATCAACCTCGGCTTCGAGCCGGAGCGCGTCGCCGCAGTCTCCGTCAACCTCGGCTTGCAGCGCTACGACGAGCCGCGCGCTCGCGCCTTCTACGAAAGCTTGCGCGAGCGCGTCGCGGCGCAGCCCGGCGTCGAGTCCGCCGCGTGGGCGTCGGAGCTTCCGCTCGGCGGCGGGCGCGACGCGGAGGGCTTGGAGATCGAAGGCTACACGCCCGCGTCCGACGACGGGAGCGAGTCGCTTGACGTGGGGGCGGTCAGCCCCGGCTACTTCAAGACGCTCGGCATAGAGCTGCTCGCGGGGCGCGACTTCGCGGCGCAGGATCGCGACGGCGCGCCCGGCGCGGTCATCGTCAACGAGGCGCTGGCGCGCACCTACTTCGGCGGGCAGAACCCGCTCGGCAAGCGGATCAAGATTCCGCGAGAGAAGGACGCCTACACGGTCGTCGGCGTCGCGCGCGATCACAAGTTCGTCGATCTGCGCACCGAGCCCCCGCCGGAAGTCTTCTTCCCCGTCGCGCAGCGGATGTCCGACTACGGGCTGACGGACATTCACCTCGTCGCGCGCGCGCGCGGCGGCGACGCCGAATCCCTCCTCCCCGCGCTCGCGCGCGAGGCTCACGCGCTCGACGCGAGCGTGCCGCTCGTCAACCCGCGCACGCTCGCCGACTGCGTGCGGGATCAACTCGCGGCGCAGCGCTTCGGCAGCACCCTGCTCGCGCTCTTCAGCCTGCTCGCGCTCGCGCTCGCCGTGGTCGGCATCTACGGCGTCGTCGCCTACTCGGTGGCGCAGCGCACGCGCGAGTTCGGCATCCGCATCGCGCTCGGGGCGCGCGCGGGCGACATCCTGCGGCTCGTCCTGGGGCGCGGGAGTCTGCCCGTCTTCGTCGGTCTCGCCGTGGGTCTCGCCGCCGCCGCCGCCTCGACGCGGCTGCTCGCCGCATTCTTCTACGGGCTCGCCGCGACCGACCCCGCGACGTTCGCCGCCGCCGCCGCCCTGCTCGCCGCGGTCGCCCTCGCGGCGTGCTACTTACCCGCGCGCCGCGCCGCGAAAGTCGATCCGATGATCGCGCTGCGCGACGAATGAAAACTGCCGCGAATGAGAACTTTGGTCAAAATTTTTCGGAGGTCACTCGCATGATCGGAAACAGAAAGCTCGCAGCCGCGCTCGCACTCTTCGCGCTCGCCGTGCTCGCGCCGCCGCCCGCGCGCGCGCAGGGCGACAACAGTTGGAACTGGATACGCGCGGACAACGGTAAGAAGATCGAGGTCAAGGTTCACAACAAGGTTGAGTTCAACGAAGACTACTCGGACGTCTCCGCGATCCCTTCCGACGGCTCGCTCGCAATCTCCGACAGCCGCGGCTCCGACGCGATCCGCCTCGTCGTCACGCGCGTCGCAAGCGGCGCGCTCGAGCGCGACTACACCGTTAACGGCGCGCGCCGCGAGTTCGACACCCGCGCCGCCGCGTGGCTGAAAGACGTGCTGCTGCTCGCGGCGCGACAGGGCGGGCTCGACGCGCGGGAGCGCGTCCGGCGCATCCTCGCGCGCGGCGGCTCGCGCGCGCTCATCGAGGAGATCGCCCACGTCGAGGGCGACTACGTGCGGCGCATCTACTTCGACGAGCTGCTGAAAGTGCCGAACCTCGGCGACGGCGAGCGCCGCGACGCCCTGCGCGACGCCTCGCAGAGCATCAGGAGCGACTACGAGCGCGCGGAGCTGTTGCAGCACGCCGCGCCCGTCTATCTCGCGAAGAACGATCTCACTGCCGTCTTCTTCGAGGCGCTCTCTCGCGTCGGCTCCGACTACGAACGCCACCGCGTCCTCAAGATCGCGCTCAAGCAGGCGGACTTAAGCACGGACGCGCTCGTCGCCGACGCGCGCTCCGCCGCCGCGATGACTTCCGACTACGAGAAGGCAACGTTTCTCGTCGAAGCCGCGAGCCGCTACGCGAACGGTGACGCGCGCCTGCGCGCCGCCTTCTTCGACGCGCTGCGCACCGTCGGCTCTGACTACGAGCACCACCGCGTCCTGAGCGCCGTCGTCAAGTCGCCGAGCCTGAGCCGCGAGGCGCTCATCGCCGTGGCGCAGTCAGCCGCGGCGCTGGGGTCGGACTACGAGAAGGCGACGTTCCTCGTCGAAGCCGCGAGCCGCTACCAGACGGACGAGCAAGCGCGCGGCGCGTTCGTCGCGGCGATGCGTACCATCGGCTCGGAATACGAGCGCAATCGCGTCGAGGTGCGGCTCGCGCGGATGACGACGAACTAGTCAGGCGAAGGGCGCGCGGCGCGGGATCGGGAAAACGGACTGCGCCGCGCGCCCGCCTTCCACCGAAATCAGTGACGACACGTGGGGACGACGCGATGGGAAACTTGCTTCAGGACGTGCGCTACGCCCTGCGTCTGCTCTTCAGGCGCCCGGCGTTCACGGCGGTCGCCGTCGCGACGCTCGCGCTCGGCGTCGGCGCGACGACGGCGATCTTCTCGGTCGTCAACGCCGTGCTGCTCAAGCCCCTGCCTTACCCGCAAGCCGAAAGGCTCGTCCAGGTCTGGGAGACGAACCCGAAGCGCGGCTGGACGCGCGACACCATCTCGCCGCAGAACTTCGCCGACTGGCAGGCGCAGAACAACTCCTTCGACGCGATCACCGCCTACGAGTACGAGAGCTTCATCGCGACCGGCGGCGGCGAGCCGGAGCGACTGGTCGGCATCCTCGCGTCGTCCTCTTTCTTCGACGTGATGGGCGTGAAGCCCGCGCGCGGTCGCACGTTCCAGGCGGGCGAGGATCGCCAGGGCGCGGGGCGCGTCGTCGTCTTAAGTGATCGCCTGTGGCGTCGGCGCTTCGGCGGGCGCGCGGACGCGCTCGGGCAAGCCGTCACGCTCAACGGCGAGAGCTACACGGTCGTCGGCGTCATGCCGCCGGACTTCTCCTTCCCGACGCAGCGGATCGATCTCTGGTCGCCCTCGGTCGATCTCGCGCGCCCGCGCGGCGACCACTTCATGTTCGCCGCCGCGCGCCTCAAGCCCGGCGTCACGATCAAGCAGGCGCAGGAAGACGTGGACGCCGTCGCCCGGCGGCTCGGCGAGCAGTACCCCGACTCGAACGCGAACAGCGGCGTCGCGCTCGTCTCGCTGCACGAGGAGACGGTCGGCAAAGTCAGACCGGCGCTCCTCGTGCTGCTCGGCGCGGTCGCGCTGATGCTCCTCATCGCTTGCGTCAACGTCGCGAACCTGCTCCTGGCGCGCGCCACCGCGCGGCAGAAGGAGCTCGCCGTGCGCGCCGCGCTCGGCGCGAGCCGACTGCGCCTGGCGAGACAACTCCTGACCGAAAGTCTGCTGCTCGCGCTCGTCGGCGGAGGCGCCGGACTGCTGCTGAGCGTGTGGGGCGTCGCGCTGTTGGTCAAAGCGAGCGCGGGCTCGATCCCGCGCGCCGCGGAGATCGGCGTGGACGCGCGCGCGTTCCTGTTCGCGCTCGCGGCGTCCGCCCTGACCGGACTGCTCTTCGGTCTCGCGCCCGCGCTCAACTTCTCCGCGCCCGATCTCAACCGATCTCTCAAAGAGGGGACGAAGGCGGCGGGCAGCCCCCGCCAGTCGCGCGCGCAAAGTTTCTTAGTCGCGACCGAGATCGCGCTCGCGCTCGTCCTACTCGTCGGCGCGGGATTGCTCTTGAAGAGCTACGCGCGGCTGCTGAGAGTCGATCCCGGCTTCGACGCCGAGCAGGTTCTCACGGCGCGGCTCGATCTGCCCGAGGCGAAATACCCCGACCAGGATCGCCAGCTCGAGTTCGCGCGTCAGGCGGTCGGGCGCATACGCGCGCTGCCGGGCGTCGAGTCGGCGGGCGCGGTCAGCGATCTGCCGTTCAGCGGCTCGCGCTCCGCGCGCAGCTTCGAGATCGAGGGGCGACCGACCGGCGAGAACACCATGACGCCGAGCGCGGACTACCGGCGCGCGACGCCCGACTACTTCCGCGCCATCGGCATACGACTCGTGCGCGGTCGCGCCTTCACGGAGGGCGACCGACAGGGCGCGCCGCCCGTCGCCGTCGTCAACGAGACCTTCGCGCGCCGCTTCTTCCCCGGCGAAGAGGTCTTGGGCAAGCGCGTCATTTACGGCGACGGCAAGGGCAAAAAGATCACGCGCGAGATCGTCGGCGTCGTGGCGGACGTGGTGCACGACGATTTGACGGGCGAGCGAGCGCCCGAAGTTTACGTGCCCTTCGCGCAACACCCGCAGGGCGAGATGTTCTTCGCCGCGCGCTCCGCGGGCGATCCGCTCGCGCTCACGACGGCGCTCCGGCGCGCCGTGCTCGACGTTGATCGCGACGTGCCCGTTTACAGCGTGATGACGATGCGGCAGCGCCTGGACGTCTCGGTCGCGCCGCAGCGCTTCAACGCGCTGCTGCTCGCCGTCTTCGCCGCGGTGGCGGTGCTCCTCGCGGGCGTCGGCGTCTTCGGCGTGATGAGTTACGCCGTCGCGCAGCGCACGCACGAGATCGGCATCCGCATGGCGCTCGGCGCGCAGCGGCGCGACATCCGGCGCCTCGTCTTGAGCCGCGCGATGCGCGTCACGCTCGTCGGAGTCGCCTGCGGTCTCGCCGCCGCGCTCGCGCTGACGCGGCTGATGACGAAGTTGCTCTTCGGCGTGCGCGCCGCCGACCCGGCGATCTACTTCGCCGTGCCCGCCGTGCTCGCGGCGGTCGCGCTCCTGGCTTGCTACGTCCCGGCGCGGCGCGCGACCCGCGTCGATCCGCTCGTCGCGCTGCGCGACGAGTAGCTGTTAAACTTTCGCCCGTCAGACTTTCGCCCTCGTGAGCTCTTGATGAAGACTTCAGACACAAACGCCCCGCGCATCCTCATCGCAGACGACCAGCCCGACGTGCTCGAAGCCCTGCGGCTCCTGCTGAAGCGCGAGGGCTTCGAGATCGAGTCGGCGGCTTCGCCCGCCGCCGTCACGGGCGCGCTCAAGTCGAAAGACTTCGACCTGCTGCTGATCGATCTCAACTACACGCAGGACACGACGTCCGGCGCGGAGGGGCTCGACCTGCTGACGCGCATCGCGCAGGCCGACGCCACGCTCCCCGTCGTCGTGATGACGGCGTGGGGGACTGTCGAGCTGGCGGTCGAGGCGATGCGGCGCGGCGCGCGCGACTTCATCCAGAAGCCGTGGGAGAACGCGCGCCTCTTAACGGTGCTCCGCACGCAGATCGAGCTGAGCCGCGCGCTCCGGGAGGGGAAGCGGCTCGAAGCCGAGAACCGCATGCTGCGCGACGGCGCGCAGCCCGTCACGATGATCGCGCAGTCCGCCGCGATGCAGCCCGTCCTGCGCCTCCTGGAGACGGTCGCGCCGTCGGACGCGAACGTTCTGATCACGGGCGAGAACGGGACGGGCAAGGAGGTCGCCGCGCGCACGCTGCACGCGCGATCCGCGCGCGCGTCGAAGCCGATGGTGACGGTCAACGTCGGCGCCCTGAGCGAGGGCACGTTCGAGTCGGAGCTGTTCGGTCACGTCAAGGGCGCGTTCACCGACGCGAAGACGGACAGGGTCGGTCGCTTCGAGCTCGCCGACGGCGGAACGCTCTTCCTCGACGAGATCGCCAACGTGCCGCTGGCGCAGCAGGCGAAGCTGCTGCGCGTCGTCGAGACGGGCGAGTTCGAGCGGGTCGGCTCGTCCAAGACGAAGCGCGTTGACGTGAGGATTCTGTCGGCGACGAATGCGGACTTGAAGGAGGAAGTCGCGGCGGGCCGCTTCCGCCAAGACTTGTTGTTCCGCCTGAACACGGTGGAGATTCGTCTGCCGCCGCTGCGCGAGCGCAAGGAAGACCTCCCGTTGCTCGCGCGCCACTTCCTCTCGGTTTACGCGAAGCGCTACCGCAAGGTCGTCTCCGATTTCGCGGAGGGCGCGATGCGCGAGCTGCTCGCCTACGTCTTTCCCGGCAACGTCCGCGAGCTGGATCACGCGGTCGAGCGCGCGGTTTTGATGGCGCGGGGCGCGACCGTGGAGGCGGGCGATCTCGGCTTGGGCAACGGCAAGCACGAGCCCGAGCGCGCGCTCGAAGAGATGAGCCTCGATGAGGTAGAGTGTTTCCTGATCAAGCGGACTCTCGCGCGCTTCGACGGCAACGTCGCGCTCGCGGCGGAGGCTTTGGGCTTAAGCCGCAGCGCGCTCTACCGGCGGCTCCAACGCTATGGCTTATGAAACGCGGCACCGCCCACAGCGTCGCAAAGCCCGTCTGAACTTCGAGCAGCGCGTCTTCTGGCTCGCGATGCTCGCCGGGCTACCCGGCTCCGCCACCGCACTCATCATCATCTGGACGGGCAGCTACTCCGCGCGCGTCCAGTGGACGCTCACCGTCTTCATCGTCGGCTTCCTGCTGGGCTGCGCGGGCGCGCTGCGCGGGCGGGTGGTGCGCAGTCTCCAAACACTCTCGAACCTGCTCGCCGCGCTGCGCGAGGGCGACTACTCGATCCGCGCGCGCGGCGGCTCGCACGAGGACGCGCTCGGCGAGGTCGTCGTCGAGGTCAACGCGCTCGGCGAGACCCTGCGCGAGCAGCGGCTCGGCGCGATGGAGGCGACGGCGCTGGTGCGCACCGTGATGGCGGAGATTGACGTGGCGATCTTCGCCTTCGACGCCGAAGGTCGTCTGCGGCTCATCAACCGCGCGGGCGAGCGGCTGTTAGATCAGCCCGCCGAACGGCTCATCGGTCGCAACTCGGAAGAGCTGGACCTCGCGGACTGCCTCGACGCGCAAGAGGGCGACGAGGCGCGCACGCTGCAAAAGAGTTTTCCGGGCGGCGCGGGTCGCTGGAGCGTCCGCTGCGGCACGTTCCGCGCGCAGGGAGTCGCGCACCAATTGCTCGTCCTCTCCGACGTGACGCGCGAGCTGCGCGAGGAAGAGCTCGACGCCTGGCGCCGCCTCGTGCGCGTGCTCGGTCACGAATTGAACAACTCCTTGACGCCGATCAAGTCCATCGCCGCGAGCCTGGAGACGCTCGTCGCGCGCGAGCCGCACGCGCCGGACTGGCGCGAGGACATGCAGCGCGGGCTCTCGATCATCGGCGCGCGCTCGGAGTCGCTCGCGCGCTTCATGCAGGCTTACGCGCGGCTCGCGCGGCTGCCGCAGCCGCGCTGCCAGCCCGTCGAGGTCTCGGAGCTGGTGCGCCGCGTCGCCGCGCTCGAGACGCGCGTCCAGGTAGAAGTCGCCCCCGCGCCGCAGGTCGTCATCGCGGCGGACGGCGATCAGTTGGAGCAACTCCTAATAAATTTGATCCGCAACGCGGCGGACGCGGCTTTGCAGACGGGCGGCGGCGTGCGCGTCCACTGGGGGCGTGTGAACTCGCACCTCGATCTCTCTGTCGAAGACGAGGGACCGGGCTTGCCGAACACCTCCAACCTCTTCGTCCCCTTCTTCACCACCAAGCCCGGCGGCACGGGGATCGGGCTCGTCCTCTCCCGCCAGATCGCCGAGGCGCACGGCGGCACGCTCCGCCTCTCCAACCGCCGACAGGGCAGAGGCTGCGTCGCACGCCTCACACTCCCGCTCGCGCCCCAAAATAAAGCCCAGAGTCTGAAGTCCAAAGCCTAAAGTCGAAAGCCCGGCGACGAAGCCTGTTTCGGGTAGCTTTGAAGCGACATCGTCCCGAAACGAAAAGAGCCGCGATAACGCGGCTCCGAATCGTTGGTTTTGATGATGGAGCAGAGGGGGATCGAACCCCTGGCCTCCGCATTGCGAACGCGGCGCTCTGCCAAACTGAGCTACTGCCCCGTAATTTTATCCTTCTTGCCTCTAAACCGCTTCGCGCGAGATTCGTCTCTATCGTCGCTTGCGCCCGCCTATAGTAACGCTGACTGCGCCCTTTGTTCAAGTTCCCGTAGTTGGGCGTGAGCGAATGACAGTTCGGACACAAGAGCCGGAGGTTACCCTCGGCGTTATTTAAGCAGTCTCCGTCAATGTGGTCAATCGTCAGAGGCACTTTCCCCGTCACAGGGTTACGCTCTTGCCAACCACACTGCTGGCAACGCTCTCCGTATTTCTCAATAAAGTAGCGGCGTATGTATCTCGAAATACCGGTCGCCCCGGCGACGCCTGTCTCTAGACCGGACTTCCAGCGCTCAATGTAGGCTCTATACTGAGCTTGCAGTTGGCACCTGTTGCTACGGTAGATGGCGCAGTAATCATTAACGGGATTCAGGCAGATTCGACAGCTTCTCGGATTCCTCGGCTTCGACATGAGCGACATTATAGCTTAAATCGCTCACCTTAAATGTTCTGCTGAATCGCTCAGGCGCGCAAGAGCAAGGCGTGTGAGAGCGCGCGGCGCAGTTCTTCCGACGCGCGGCGGTGCTCGCTGACCCAGCCCGCGACGACGCGGCGCATCTCGCGCTCGGCGTGCGCGCGCGTCGCGGTCGGCTCGAAGCCGACCGGCGTTGCGGTCGCTTCGGCGAGGGGCGGCGCCGTGGTCGCGTCATCGTCGCGCGCGCTCGTCGCCTGCGTGCTTGCGAGCCCGCGTTTGTTGACGCGGAAGTTTTGCCCTTGCCTCATTGCGGTTTCTCCTCCGCACAACTAACGCGCGAACGGCGGCGCAGAAGGATCACGCGGGCGTGCGCGCGGCGTCTGCGCTGAAGGGGCGTGGCGCGTTGATCCCCGCGCGGCGCGTTTTGCGCGTTTATGTGTGAAGACGCCGGGGGGAGTTTGCGGGGCGCAAGGG
>JAIVGV010000039.1 GCA_020201365.1 Acidobacteriota bacterium | reverse complement strand
GGACGACGTTGTTGACGGTGGCGACGTTCGTGAAGTCCGCGGACGTGGAAGCCTGTTTGCGCAGCAGTTGGTAGGTCTCGTCGCCGACGCCGAGCTTGCCCCCCTTCGGGGCGGTGACGGTGGCGCTCGCCGAGACCGTCGCGACGCGCAACTGTATGTTGACGGTCGCGGTCTTCCCGTCCTCAACTTTCACGCCCTCCTGCCTCGTCTCGGCGAAGCCCGGCGCGTTGGCGCTCACGTTGTAAGCGCCCGCGGGAAGGTTCGAGATTTTGTAGCGACCCTGCGAGTCGGTCGTCGCCGTCGCCGACTTCTGCGTCGCGGCGTCGGTCGCTACGACCGTCGCGCCGACGACGACCGCGCCCTGCGGATCCGTGATCGTGCCCGCGATCTCGCCGCCCGACGCGCGCGCCGCGAGCGAGGAGAGGACGACTAAGGCGAGCGCGCACGCCGCCGGGAGGAACTTACGGTAAAGCATTTGGTTGTACCTCTGGTTGGTTAAAGCCGAAGGGGACGCCCGCGTGAGCCTTCGGTCGGGTGCGGACGCGAGCCGCCATTATTCGGGCACGCCGCGCCCCGCGTCAAGCGGCGCGAGCGTCGCGGGAGGCGCCGCCCCGTCGTCGCGCCAACTATTACACCGCGGGCGCGCGGAAGTTCCAAAACGTCGCGCCTCCGCCGGCGCGTCCGCGGGCGGGCACGAACGGTGCTATGATGTGCGCCCGCAGCGAAAATCAACTGAAGACGTCGGAGGGCTTTATCATGCCGGGCGAGACGGTGAAGTTTCGGAGCAACGGCGGGACGGCGGAAGGCTATCTCTCCGCGCCGGAGTCGGGGCGGGGCGCGGGGCTCGTCGTGATCCAGGAGTGGTGGGGGCTGGTGCCGCACATCAAGGACGTGTGCGACCGCTTCGCGCGCGAGGGCTTCGTCGCGCTCGCGCCCGACCTCTACCACGGCGAGACCGCCAAGTCGCCCGACGAGGCGGGCAAGCTCATGATGGCGATGAGCATTGACGAGGCGGAGAAAGACCTGCGCGGCGCGATCAATTTTTTACTGAACGACGCGCGCGTGACGGGCGGGCGGGTCGGCACGGTGGGCTTCTGCATGGGCGGCGCGCTCTCGCTCTACGCGGCGTCGAAGAACGAGCGGGTCGGCGCGTGCGTCGTCTTCTACGGCGGACACCCGAAGGTCAAGCCCGATCTGGAAAATTTGCGCGCGACCGTGCTCGGCATCTACGCGGGGAGAGACACTTTCGTCACGCCGGAATCGGTGCGCGAGCTGCAGCGGCGTTTGAACGAACTCGGCAAGCCGAACGAGATGCACATCTACGAGGACGCCGACCACGCCTTCTTCAACGACGCGCGACCGGAAGTCTATAACCCGCGCGACGCGGCGGACGCCTGGCGTCGCACCGTCAACTTCTTTCGCACCAACCTCGAAAAGCAACGATGAAGTGGGAACGCGCGACGATGAAGTGAAAGCCGAGCGGTCTTCACTTCATCGTCCCGCGTTCCCACTTCATCGTTAAAAGAAAAGGCGCCCGGCTCCCCCATCGCCGGACGCCCATCCCGGTTATTCCTCGGAAGGAATGTTGGGGAGACTATACACCCGGCGACCGCGGCGCGGGTTGCGCCCGCGTTAGAAGTTCTTTGCGATCAGGTTGCGGCACGCGCCGGGTTGCGCGAGCGCGCGCGTATGACTTACAACTGTAGTCCGTAGCGCATGGACGCGAAACTCATCTTGATTCTCGCGGTCGCCGCGGCGTTCGCCGTCGCGCTGCTCGTCGTGCTCGCGAGGGCGCGGGGGCGCGGCGGGCAGATGCTCGAGCGTTCGACGGCGGCAGCGGCGACGCCGCCCCGCACGTCATCCGGCGGGGAGGCGGTCACGCACAAACGGATCAGCGTCAAGTTCGGAGGGGAGCTGCTCGAGATGCTCTCGTCGGGGCGGCGCGAAGAGGTGCTGCGGCTCGTGCGCGAGCGCGCCGGCATCGGCGAGGCGGAGGCGGAGGCGGTCGTCGCGCGGCTCGAAAGTCTGATGGGGCGGTCGAAGCAATAGGATGTTCGTCGAAAGCAAGACAAAAACTAAGCTGCTCCGCCAGATGGGCGCGTGCGTCAAAGACTTCTCGATGATCGAGGAGGGCGACCGCGTGATGGTCTGCCTCTCCGGCGGCAAGGACAGCTACACGATGCTCGACCTGCTGTTGGACGTTCGCGAGCGCGCCCCCGTCCGCTTCGACCTGCTCGCCTTCAACCTCGATCAGAAGCAGCCGAACTTCCCCGCCGACGTGCTGCCCGATTACCTCGCGTCGCGCGGCGTCCCCTTCCGCATCGTCGAGCGCGACACCTACTCGGTCGTCAAAAGGCTCGTGCCCGAAGGCAAGACTTACTGCTCCGTCTGTTCGCGCCTGCGCCGCGGCGTCATCTACCAGATCGCCGTCGAAGAAGGCTGCACCAAGATCGCGCTCGGTCACCACTCGGACGACATCGCGGCGACCTTCCTCCTCAACCTCTTCTACGTCGGCACGCTCAAGGCGATGCCGCCCGTCCTGCGTTCCGACGACGGGCGCAACACCGTCATCCGCCCGCTCGCCTACTGCAAGGAGTCCGACATCGCCGAGTACGCCGCGCGGAAAAAGTTTCCGATCATCCCCTGCGACCTCTGCGGCTCGCAGCAGAACCTCAAGCGCGCGCGCATCAAGCGGCTCGTCAGTGAGCTTGAGAAAGAGATTCCGCACGTCCGCTCCTCGATGCTGACGGCATTCGGAAACGCCGTCCCCTCGCACCTGCTCGACCCGCGCCTCTACGACTTCAAACGGCTGGCGCCCGTCTCTTCGTCAGAGATCGAGCGCGAACTCGACGAAGTGTTCGGGCACGCCGAGCGCGCGAGCGACGACGAGCCCGCGTTGGTTTCGATCTCGTAAAGAAGAGTAGGCACAAAGAAAGCGCGGGGCGTGATCTCGATCACGCCCCGCGCTTTCTTTGCTATCGTTCGCTTCTTTACGCCGTCAGTGCTTGCCGCGACCGCGACCGCCGCCGATGCCGCGACCGATGCCGCCGCCTCTGCCTTCACGCCGCATGATGTCGCGACCGAGCGCGCGCCCCTCGCCGCGCGGGAAGGTCGTCGGAGTCGAGGCGCGCGGCGTTAGCGGTCCGCGCGGCGTGCCCGGCGTCCAATGGCGACCGCGGCGGAGGCGGCGCGGGACGCCCGGCGTCTCGTTGCGGTCGTCCCGGTGCGTGCGCTTCACCTTCAGCCAGCGACCGTCGGCGTAGGCGTGACGGCGACCGTGCTTGTGGTGGCGCTTCGCGCTCGCGGAGGTGAGCGGCGTGAGCAGAAAAGCGAACAGCAACGCCGCCAGAGAAATTTTCTTCAACATCTCGGACTTCTCCTCTCATCGCGCCGGGGCGACCGAGCGCGCCGGGCATTTTTAGTACGTGAAGGGAGAGCGAAAAACGGCGTGTCGCGCCCTCGCCGCACGGAAAATGTACGCGACGACACGCCGACAGAGTCTAACAGGCAGCGAGCGTGCCAGAGGCGGAGGCGGAAGGATGAAGGATGAAAGAATGATCGCTCAGCTTGAAGTGCTACGCTTCCATCCTTCCGCCTTCATCCTTCATCCTTCATCCTTGCTTTTGCTCCGCCGCGCGCTCGACCGCTTTCAAAACCTCGCGGCGGTAGCGATGCGTGACGGGGCGGCGGCGACCGATGCCGATGGCGTTGCGCGAGATGATGAGTGTGGGCGGGAGCTGCCGCCGCTTGAACTCGTTGGCGGGCGCTTCGACGCGGTTGAGGATGTCGAAGACGAGCTGCTGATCGTGACCCGCCGCGACGATCTCTTCGGGCGTGGCTTTGCGCTCGAAGTAGAGCTTGAGGACGGGATCGAGGAGATCGTAGGGCGGCAAGTTTTGATCGTCGAACTGATTGGGTGCGAGTTCAGCCGAGGGGCGCTTCTCGATGATCGCCGACGGGATGACTTCGCGCCCGCGGTTGATGTGGCGGGCGAGCGCGTACACCTCGGTCTTCAAAACGTCGCCGATACAAGCGAGGCCGCCGTTCGTGTCGCCGTAGAGCGTGCAGTAGCCGAGCGCGAGCTCCGACTTGTTGCCGGTCGAGAGGAGCAGCCTTCCTTCGGCGTTCGAGATCGACATGAGGATGTTGCCGCGCAGGCGCGACTGGATGTTCTGCCGCGCCAGCTCCTCGTTGCCCGTGCCCGGATGCGTCAAGCCCAGCTCTTCGATTAAAACTTCGTAAGCCTTCGAGATCGGTCGCTCGACGGTCGGCATCCCCAACTTCTCGCCGAGCGCGACGGAGTCCTCGACGCTCCCGCGCGAAGAGAACGGCGACGGCATCATCACCGAGAGCACGTTCTCCGCGCCGAGCGCCTCGCACGCGAGCACGGCGACGACCGCCGAGTCAATGCCCCCCGAAAGACCGAGCACGGCACGCTCGAAACGATTTTTGTGCGCGTAATCTCTGATGCCGAGGACGAGGGCGTCGTGGATCGTCTGGATGTCGTCGCCGGGCAGACACCGCTCGTCGCGCACGCCGCAGTCGAGGTCAACCGAGCCGTAGAACTCCTCGAAGGGCGGCGCTTGCAAAATAGTCTCGCCGCGGCAGTCCGTGACGATCGAAGCGCCGTCGAAGATCACGCCGTCGTTCGCGCCGACGAGGTTGACGTACACGACCGGCAGCCCCGACGCCTTCGAGCGGTGCGCGACCATCTTGCAGCGCTGCCCCATCTTGCCGACGTTAAACGGCGAGGCGTTCGGCGAGACGAGCAGCGTCGCGCCCAAGTGGATCAACTCGTCGGTCGGATCGTTCTCGTAGAGCCGCTCGCGCCAGAACGTCTTGTCGTTCCAGAAGTCCTCGCAGACGGGGACGCCGATCTTCTCACCTTTGATCTCGAAGAGCGCGCGCCGCCTGCCCGGCTCGAAGTAGCGCGGGTCGTCGAAAACGTCGTACTCCGGCAAGAGAGTCTTGTCCGCGAAGCCGACTACGCGACCGTCGCTGACGACCGCCGCCGAGTTGAAGAGCCTGCGCCCTTGCCCCGTCGTGTTCGGTCTGACCGTGCCGACGATCACGGTCAGCCCCGCGCTCGCGCGAATAATTTTCTCCAAAGGTTCGAGCGAGTGCGCCGCCACGTCGCGGTCGAGAAACCAGTCGAAAGACATGTAGCCCTGCACGGCGACTTCGGGCACGACGACCAGGTCGCTCCGGTCGGCGCGCGCCCGCTCTATCGCGCGCAGGATTTTCGCGACGTTGCCGTCGTAGTCGCCGTTCGTCGTGTTGATCTGCCCGATGGTGACGCGCATGGCGTAATTTTATCACCCTCCGTTGATCAGTTGAATCAGCCGGCGGCGTGCGCGCCGTCGCCGTTGACAGGGGCGCGGCGGTTCACTACCTTTCACGTGAGCGCGCCGCCCGGCGGGTGCTCGAAGGAGGTTCCCTCATGAAAGCCCTGCTGTCCCTGCCGCTGCTTGCGTTGCTACTCCAGTCCGGGCAGACGCCCGCGCCGACGATTCAGGACGGCGCGCCGGTCGCCGTCGTCGCCTTCGAGGTCTCGAAGGATCGGCAGACGCCGCCGCCCGTCGAGCCCGACGACAAGACGCCGACGCGCGAGGTGATCGCGATCAACAAGAACTTCCAGCGCAACGTGCGCGTCAACGACCCCGTCGGCGCGCGCGATCCGAACGAGGACACGATTGACGGGCGCAGCGCCGCCATCGAGAAGAACGTGCAGGCGGCGCGCACGCCGACGAAGAAGCCCGTGGACGGCTTCTCCTACCGCGTGCGGCTGAGGAACGACGCGGGCGCGGCGACCGAAGTCGTCTTCTGGGAGTACGACTCGTCCGATCCGTCGGACGCGGCGGCGGTCGCTTCGCGCCGACAGTTCCTCTGCCCCGTGCAGCTCAAGCAGGGCAAGGAGAAGGAGCTTCAGGTCTTCAGCTCGCTCAGCCCGACCGACGTGCTCGACGCGACGAACTCGCCCGGCAAGCCGGCCGCCTCACTTCAGGAGAAGGTTGTCGTCAACCGCGTCGAATACTCCGACGGCACGATCTGGCAGCGCGCGGGCTGGAACTTCGGCGAGATCAGGGAGAGCTACAAGCGCGCCGTCGCGACGCCGTGGACGCCGGGCGAGCAGTGCCGGAGACTCTAACTCAAGCTGTTAGCTCTTAGCTGTCAGCAATACCAATGGCGGGAGACAGTCGCGATTGTACTATCTCCCGCCTTCGAATCTCTGCTTACTTCAATCCGTCTGGCTCACAGCTAAGAGCTAACAGCTTCAACTCACCTGTCTTCGCTGACGAGCACGGCGTCGCTCGTCTCCTCGCCGCGCGAGAGCGCGATCCATTTCCCGTCGCGCGAGAAAGCAAAGTAGAAGACCCCGTCCGAGGTGAAGTGCGTGAGCTGGCGCGGCTGACCGCCCTGCGCGGGCGCGACCCAGACGTTCGAGAAGCCGCCGCGGCGGTCTAAGAAGGCGACGAAGCGACCGTCCGGCGTCCACTGAAGCACGCGGTAGGGCAGCAGCGGCAGATCGCAGAGCTTGGTCGCCGCCCCGCCGTCGGACGGGACGACTTTGAGCGTGCGCGGCGAGGGCGCGTAGGGTTCGTCGGTGACGGCGCGGTAGGCGATGAGCTTGCCGTCGGGCGAGATCGCCGGGAGCGAAGAGTTCTCCTCGGTGAGCCGCGCCGGCGCGCCGCCCTCGACGCTGATCTTCCAGAGGTTCGCGCGATCGGAGTCCGCGAGGCGCGTCGTGTAAACGATCCACTTGCCGTCGGGCGACGACGCGGACTGGAAACTGATCTCGCCCGCGGCTAACTGCGTCGGGTTCCCGCCGTCGGCGTCCATGCGGTAGAGCGCGGGCGCGCCGGCGCGCTGCGAGAGGAAGACGACGTAGCGACCGTCCGCGGTCGCCGTCGGGTAGGAGTTCACGCCCGCGCTCGCCGTCAGTTGTTTCTGATCGCCGCCCGCCTGATCGGTCGTCCAGACTTCGCCCGCGCCGCCCGCGTTCGAGGTGAAGACGACGCGCCCGTCCGGCGTCCAGGACAGGCCGGAAGCGCCGTCGTTCCTGCCCGCGCCGTTCGTGACGCGCCGCGCGTCGTCGGGCTTCGCAGTCGGGGCGATCCAGAGGTTCGCCTGCAAGTCCGTGTGGAGCACGACGAGCGATCTGCCGTCCGCCGTGACGCTCCCGCCGCGGTAGCCGCTCAGATCGTTCGTCAACTGCCGCGCCTCCCCCGAAGGGTAATTGATCATCCAGACCTGCGACTGCTCGGAGCGCGTGTCCGCCGCCGTCATCACGACGGCGCTGCCGTCCGGCAGCCACGCGGGGTTCGCGATCCTCTGCCAGCGTTGCGCGCCGAGCGGCTGCTCCGCCCCGCCGTCAACACTGATCGACGCGAGCGCGTTGTTGCCCGTCCCGCGGCTGAACGTGCAGGCGATCACTTTGCCGTCGGGCGACCAGGCGAGGTGGAAGAAGGGCTCGCCCGTCGTGTGCGTCGCGAGCCGCCGCTCGTTCGTGCCGTCCGCGTCGGCGATCATCACGTTGCTCTCGGTCGTCGAGTTGCGTATGAAGGCGACGCGCTTGCCGTCGGGCGAGAAGGCGACGCGGTTGTCCACGTCGAAGACTAACTTGCGCGCGTCGCCGCCGAGCACGGCGACGCGGTAGAGCGTGTGCGTCACGCCGCCGTCCGTGGATTGCAGGTAGCAGACGTAGTTGCCGTCGGGCGTGAACACGGGCGCGGCGAGCAGCGCGTCCGAGGGCGTGACGATCTGCACGTTCTGGGCGGTGGCGATCTGCTTGAGCCACAGCCCCTGCCTGCCGCCCTCGTCGTTGACATAGACGACGTACCTGCCGTCGGGCGAGACGGCAGCCTCCTTCACGCGCCCGGTCGTGGTGAGGCGCGTGAACCTCAGCTTGGCGAAGCGCGCGGCGGGCGCGCGACGCCCCGCGAAGAGATAGACGCCGACGCCGAGCGCCGCGACGGCGACGAGCGCGACCGCCGCGACGACCGCCGCGCCGCCCTTTCGTCGCTTGATCCCGCCGCTCGCTTCGGAGGTGCCCGCCGTCTCACGCGCCTGCTGTCCGTGCGTCGGGCTTGCGACCGGCGCGCGCGCCGTCGCGCTCGTGTTCGCGTCCGCGCTCATGCCGACGCCGCCCGCGCCCGACGGACTCGCTCCGTGCGCGCCGTCGCCCATTCCTGTGTCCGCGCCGACGCCGGAGCGCGAAGCGCCGGCGGTGAACGCGGGCTGCGGCGGCGCGTGCGTGACGCCGTGTTCGAGCGCGCCCGCGAGTTCGAGCTCGCGCTTGAGGGTCTTGAGATCGAGCCGCAAATCTTTGACGGTCTGGTAGCGCTCGTCGCGGCTCTTCTGCAGGCATTTGCGGACGATGCGCTGGAGCTCGGCGGGCGCGTCGGGCGCGAAAGCGGCGAGCGGCGCGGGCTCCGATCTGAGAACCGCCGCGACCGTGTCGCTCTGCGTCTCGCCCGCGAAGGGCGACACGCCCGTGAGCATCTCGTAGAGGACGACGCCGAACGACCAGATGTCGGTGCGCTCGTCCGTCTCCTGCCCGCGCGCCTGCTCCGGCGACATGTAGGCGAACGTGCCCATCACCACTCCGGGCGCGGTGTTGACGAGCGCGCGCGTCGGCGCCTCACCGTCGGTCGCCTCTTCGCGGCGGCGCTCGGTGAGTTTCGCTAAACCGAAGTCTAAAACTTTCACCAAGCCGTCGGGACGCAGCATCACGTTCTCCGGCTTGATGTCGCGGTGGACGACGCGCGCCTCGTGGGCGGCGGCGAGCGCCGAGGCGATCTGCACGGCGACGTCGAACGCCTCCCCGAGAGGGAGACGCTCGCGCGCCGCGCGCTGCCTGAGCGTCTCGCCGCGCACGTACTCGGTGGCGATGAAGCGCGCGCCCCCGGGCGCTTCGCCGATCTCGTGGACGGTGACGATGTTCGGGTGGTTGAGCGCGGAAGCGACCTTCGCCTCCTGCACGAAGCGCTGCATCCGCTGCCCCTTCGACGCCACGTCCGCGGGCAGCAGCTTGATCGCGACGGGTCTCTCGAGCTCCATGTCGTCGGCGAGATAGACCTCGCCCATCCCGCCCTCCCCGATCTTCGAGCGGACTTCAAAGCGACCGAGGCGCGTTCCGGGGGCGAGACTCATGCGGCGCGGTTGCGTCTGACTGTGTGGCTGACTCGTGCGACGAGTCGCGCGCGCGCGACTCCGCGTAGGCGAGCGCATTCTATCCGAAAGGCTGCCGGTTGTCAGTGGTGAGCAGTAGGCGGCAGGCAGCAAGAAGAAAGAGAAGGCATCGCTGATCACAGACGCCGCCCGCCGGGCTCCTTGTCTTCACTGCCTACCGCTTCTTCCCGTACCCGCCCCCGCCCGGCGTCTCGACGCGCACGCGGTCGCCCGCGCGCAACTGCCAGGAGCCCTTCGCCGCGACGCGCTCGGTCGTCCCGTCGCGCCGCACGATTGAATCAACGCCCGCGCTGCCGTCAGCGCCGCCCGCGAGTCCGTAGGGCGCGCGCCGACGCCTGTCCGCGAGCAGCGACGCGCGCGCGTCAACCAGCGTCTCGATCTCGCGCACGACGCCGTCGCCCCCGCGCGTGCGCCCCCCGCCGCCCGAACCCTCGCGTATCTCGTAGCGCCGCACGCGCAGCGGGTAGGCGTACTCCAGAGCCTCCGCGGGCGTGTTCAGGCTGTTCGTCATGTGCGTGTGCACGGCGCTCATGCCGTCGCGCGAAGGGCGCGCGCCCATGCCGCCCGCGACCGTCTCGTAGTAAGCGAACTCGCCGCCGCTCTCGTCAACGCCGCCGATTGTCAGGTTGTTCATCGTCCCCTGACTCGCCGCACATACGACACGGCGGAGAGCGTGATCGCCTCGACCGCGTTCAAGGGTCCCGCCACCTGCCGCGCGCTCCCCGTAAAATCCACGCGCGCCCTCTCGCCCTTGATCTCGACGCGCACGCGCAAGACGACCGGCTCGTCGCTCGTGCCGTCGTCGTCGAGCGCGTCCTCCGCCCCGTAAACTCCGTCCGGCAACTCGCGTATGACGGCGCGCATGCGCCGCGCCGAATACTCTATGAGGTGCGCCGCGTACTCGCCCGCCTCGCTCGCGCCAGAGCGCGCGACGATCTCTAGCAGCCGCGCCGCGCCCGTCTTCAAACTCCCGATCTGCGCCTCGAAGTCCGCGCGCCTCTCCCGCGCGCCGCGCACGTTCGCCAAAAGCACGCGCATTAAGTCTTCGTCGGCGCGCCCGCCTTTGACGATCTTGACCGGCGGAATCCTCAAGCCCTCGCCGTAAACGTCCGTCGCCATCCCCATCGAGCCGGGCGACGCCCCGCCGATGTCGGCGTGGTGCGCGCGGTTGGCGACGAAAAACAGGGGATGGGGGTTAGGGGTTGGGGGTTGGGGTCGCTGAGATGACGTTTGAGTTTTTGATCTGCGGGTGTCGGCGAATGAGCCTCGCGCTGACGACGACAAACGCGCGCCCTTGCTTTGCCCCAGCCCCCGG
>JAIVGV010000217.1 GCA_020201365.1 Acidobacteriota bacterium | reverse complement strand
CCTTCAGCGTCAAGACCCAACACATGAACTGCGACTACAACGCATACGAGGGTAAGACTATCAAGGGCGTCGCCGAGACGGTGCTCTCGCGCGGTCGCGTCGTCGTCGAGAACGGCGAGTTCAAGGGCAAGGCTGGCGACGGGCAATTCTTGAAACGCGGCACGTGCGTCTCGATGTAGCAAACGGCAACGTGCTCACTAGCTCGCACGAACCAAACATGACAACCGGGCACGAGACGGAGAGGCAGATGAACTTGAAGTCGCGGCTTCTGACAATCACGATCTGCGCGGCGCTGCTCGCGTCAGTCGCTTGCGCGACTCGCACGTCGGACAGCAACGGCGCGGGCGGCTCGTCTTCGTCGCCGTCTTCCGGCGGCGTCGCCACGACAAGCGGCGGCGTCATCTCCGAGAAGGACAAGCCGCTCGACGCGATGACGAAGGCTGTGCACGCGCAGTTAGACGCCAAATCGTACCGCGCGCAGGTGGACATGACCGCGTCGAACGGCACGACGAGCAAGCTCTCCATCGAGTACGCCGCGCCGGATCGCTACCACATGACGACCGAGTCGCAGACGAACGGGCGGCAGTTCAGCCTCGAGTACATCATCGTCGGCAAAGACACTTACATGAAGACGAACAACGGGGCGTGGACGCGCTTCCCCGTTGACATGTCGAGTATGCTCACGGCGATCCGCAACCCGAAGATGCTCGACGATCTCGCCAAGGCGGCGGACGTGCGACTCGTCGGCGCGGACACGCTCGACGGCGCGCCCGCGCTCGTTTACGAGTACACGATGACGAACCCGGCGGGGATGATCTTGAAGAGCACCGCCAAGACCTGGGTCTCCGTCGCCGACGGTCTGCCGCGCAAGACCGAGTCCGAGAGCGAGATGAACGGCGTCAAGACGAAGAGCGTTGCGACGCTCACGGATTACAACTCCGACATCAAGATCGAGTTGCCGACTGCGAAGTAAAATCGCGCGGTGGCGCGCTCGCCTGTGCATCCACGCTTCTCTAAGCCTGCTGGTGTGGTGTTGATGATGAAACTCAAATCCCTGCTCTGTGCCGTCGCACTCCTCGTCGCACTTACGCCTTCGATCTCGGCTGACGACAAACCTGAGCCGCGCCTGATTACCGTGACGGGCGAGGCGGAGGTGCTGGTCGTGCCCGACGAGGTCGTCTTCGATCTCACTGTGCAGAACGTCAACCGCGAGCTGCGTGCGGCGAAGACGCAGACCGACGAGCAGCTCAAGAAGTTGATAGAGATGACGCGCCGCTACCGGATCGACCCGAAGGACGTGCAGACCGACTACATCAAGTTGGAGCCGCGCTACCGCGGCAACGACGAGAGCCGCACGTTCATCGGCTACGCGGTGCGGAAGGATTTGACGTTCACGCTGCGCGACGTTTCGCGCGCTGAGGAACTTCTTTCCGAAGTGATGGAGTCAGGCATCTCGCGCATCAACTCCGTGAGTTTCCGCACGTCTCAGATGAGAAAGTACCGCGATCAGGCTCGCGCTCTCGCCATCCGCGCCGCGCAAGAGAAGGCGGTCGCCCTCACCAACGAGATCGGGCAGAAGATCGGCAAGGCGTATTCCATTGAAGAAGAAGTTCCCGACCGCTCAATGTACTCTCAGAACTATAGTTCCAATGCCGCAGGGTTCGTCGCCGGAGGCGCGTCCGACTCAGAAGGCACGCTCGCGCTCGGTCAGATCAAAGTGACGGCACGTGTCACCGTGCGCTTCGAGCTGCTCTAACTAAACTCTTCGCGCGGGAGTCAGAAACTTCGATGGCAGCAGCCACAGTCACGAGCGAAGTGATCCGCCACGACGACGGTCGCGTCGAGTTGCGCGACGCGGCGCTTCGCGAGATCAGTCGCAGCCCCCTCTACAACGCCGACCTCGCGCCCGTGCCCGTCGAGCGGCGCGACTGGACGACGTACAACTACGCCGCGCTGTGGATTTCGATGGCGCACTGCATCCCGACCTACATGATGGCGTCGGGGCTCATCAGCGCGGGGATGAACTGGTGGCAGGCGCTCATCACGATCCTCCTCGGCAACACGATTGTCCTCGCGCCGATTCTTTTGAACTCGCATCCGGGGACGAAGTACGGCATCCCCTTCCCCATCTTCGCGCGCGCGGCTTACGGCACTTACGGCTCGAACCTCCCGGCGCTGATGCGCGCCATCGTCGCGTGCGGCTGGTTCGGCATCCAGGCTTGGATCGGCGGACAGGCTCTGCAGACTTTCTTCGCCGCGTTCATCCCCGGCTGGCATAACCTGCTCGGCGCGGGCTTCAACGGGCACACGACGACCGAATGGCTCTCCTTCATGCTCTTCTGGGGCATGAACATCTTCATCATCTACCGCGGGATGAACCTGCTGCGCCGCGTCGAGAACTGGGCGGCGCCGTTCGTGCTCGTGATGACGGCGCTTCTGCTCGCGTGGGCTCTCTGGCGCGCGGGCGGCTCGGATTCTTACTGAAAGAGCCGGGGAAGTTTCACACCTGGCCTGACTTTCGCCCGGTCTTCGTCCCCAGCTTGACGGCGATGATCGGCTTCTGGGCGACGCTCTCGCTGAACATGCCGGACTTCACGCGCTTCGGTCGCAGCCAGCGCGAGCAAGTCGTGGGACAGGCCGTCGCCCTGCCGACGACGATGACGGTCTTCGCGGCGATGGGCATCCTGATCACGTCCGCCGCCGTGCTGATCTTCCCGCACATGAGCCCGAACGATCTGTGGGACCCCGTGA
>JAIVGV010000319.1 GCA_020201365.1 Acidobacteriota bacterium | reverse complement strand
CCCTGCAAGACCCTTTCATCGAGGAGTGGGTGGAGGCGACGGGGAGCTTTCGCATACACAACCTCAAAGAGATGGAGATCGCGCCCGGCGTCGTCCTCGGCTCGCTCGGCGTCTCGATGCTCGACGACGAGCTCTTCGAGATCGCCAGCACCGATCCGGAGCACCCGCTCACCGAGCGCAAAGCGCGCGCCATCTCCGAGGCACTAAGACGACAAGACATGTTCGACGAGATCAACGTCGAGCCTCGCGGCGGCGCAGACGACCTCGACGCGAGCGACGCGGAGCCCGACGCGCAATCGCAAAGTTAACTTCTGTCCGGTCGCGCCTCCATCTCGCCATTCCTAACTTCAACTCGCGTCCTTCTCCTGCAATCCGCGCGTCGAGAAATCTCTCTCGCGAACTCTGCGCCCCGCGCCGAAGAGTGCTACACTCTCGCTTTCTGTTTCGAGCCATGAGTGAGTTTCTGAACGGGCGCGTGCGCGTCACGGTTGGCGACATCACGCGCCAAGAGGTTGACGCCGTCGTGAACGCCGCCAACTCGACGCTGCTCGGCGGCGGCGGCGTGGACGGCGCGATCCACCGCGCGGGCGGCTCCGCCATTCTCGGAGCGTGCCGAGAGCTGCGGCGCACGCGCTACCCCGCAGGGCTGCCGACGGGAGAAGCCGTCATCACGACCGCGGGGAATCTTCCGGCGCGCTACGTCATCCACACGGTCGGGCCCGTCTTCGGTCTGCACGACGGTCGCGAGGCGGAGCTGCTCGCCGCCTGCTACGCGAACTCGCTCCGACTCGCCGCCGGGCACGCGCTCGCGTCGGTCGCGTTCCCGGCGATCTCGACCGGCGCGTTCGGCTACCCCCGCGAAGAGGCGGCGCGCGTCGCCTCCGAAACGATCAAAAATTTTCTCGACGGCGAAAGCCATAACGATGGCGAGGGACGCGCGTCCGCGTCGCGGAGTGTGCGAGACGTGCGGCTCGTCTTCTTCTCCGAGTCGGACGCCAAAACATTTTTGCGTCACCACAATTTTGAATAGCAACCGGCTTCGGTTTGGCTGATTGCTGAGTGCTTCAAAGCCGATGAGCGAACAAACGGGTGCGGAGAACGGGCGCGCGCTGCCGGAGTCAATCGCGGCGCTGGCGCGCCTCGCGCGGAACTACTGGTGGGGCTGGGCGGCGGACGGCGCGTCCGTCTTCCGCGATCTCGACCCGCGCCTGTGGGACGAGTGCGAGCAGAACCCGCGCGAGCTGCTGGCGGAAGTCTCCGAGCTGCGGCTCGCGCGCGCGGCAACCGATCCGGTTTACGTCGCGCGCGTGCGGCGACTCGCGGAGAAGTTTGATCGTTACGTCGCGGACGGCGAGGCGACTTGGGCGCGGCGCGAGGCACCGCAGATCAGTTGGGCGAACCCGGTCGCGTACTTTTGCGCGGAGTTCGGCGTCCACTCGTCGCTGCCGCTCTACTCGGGCGGCTTGGGCGTGCTCGCGGGCGATCACTTGAAGTCCGCGAGCGATCTCGGCGTGCCGCTCGTCGCCGTCGGGCTGCTCTACAACTACGGCTACTTCCGCCAGCGCCTGCGCGCCGACGGCTGGCAGGTCGAAGACTACTCGAAGCTCGACCCGGCGCGCGCGCCGCTCGCGCTCGTGCGCGACGACGAGACGAATGATCCCGTGCGCCTCGCGCTCGACATTCGCGGTCGCCGCGTCGAAGCGCAGGCGTGGCTCGCGTCCGTCGGTCGCGTGCGGCTCTATTTGCTGGATACGAACGTCGCGGAGAACGGCGAGACCGACCGGCTCATCACCGGACACCTCTACGGCGGCGACCGCGAGACGCGCTGCGTGCAGGAGATCGTCCTAGGCGTCGGCGGCGTGCGCCTGCTGCGGCGGCTCAAGATCGAGCCGTGCGTCTTCCACCTGAACGAGGGGCACTCGGCGTTCCTCACGCTGGAGCTCGCGCGCGAGCTGATCGCGCGGGGGCAGACCTTCAATGATGCCGCGCCGCGCGTGCGCGAGCGTTGCGTGTTCACGACGCACACGCCGGTCGCCGCCGGTCACGACGAGTTTCTGCCGTCGCTCGTCGAGCACTGCTTCGGGCGCGACTACGTCGAGTCGCTGGGGCTTTCGCTCGCGGACTTCGTCAACCTCGGTCGCGTGCAGGCGGACGACGAGTCGGAGCTGTTCGGCTTGACGCCGCTCGCGCTGAAGATGTGCCGCTCGACGAACGGCGTGAGCCGCAAGCACGGCGAGGTCTCGCGCGAGCTGTGGCTCGAAGCGTTTCCGGGTCGCACGGTCGGGGAAGTTCCCATCACTTCGGTGACGAACGGCGTCCACGCGCCGACGTGGGTCGCGCCGCTGATGCGGGACTTGTACGAGCGGTACGTCGCCGAGGACTGGGACGCGCGCGCCTGCGACGAAGAGGTGTGGTCGCGCGGCGCGGCGCGCCTGCCCGACGAGGAGCTGTGGCGCGCGCACCTGCTCCTGAAGCGTCGGCTCATCGCGTTCGTCCGCGACAGAGTTTTCAACGCGCACCTGCGCGGCGGCGATCTCGGAGGCGCGGAGCAGGCGCGCACTCTCTTCGACGCGGACGTGTTGACCGTCGGCTTCGCGCGTCGCGTCGCGGCGTACAAGCGCTGGAGTCTGATCCTGACGGACGTCGAACGCCTGATGCGGCTCATCACGGACGAGGGGCGCCCCGTCCAGTTCGTCTTCGCGGGCAAGGCGCACCCGCACGACGAGACGGCGAAGGAAATCTTAAGGCGCATCGCGCAGTGGAAGTTCCACCCGCACGTCGCGCGCCGCGCGGTCTTCATACAGGACTACGATCACGAGATCGCCCGACAGCTCGTCCAGTCGGTTGACGTGTGGCTGAACGTCCCGCGCCGACCCCTGGAAGCGTCGGGCACGAGCGGCGAGAAGGTGGCGATGAACGGCGGGCTCAATCTCTCCGTGCTCGACGGCTGGTGGCTCGAAGGCTACGACTCGACGAACGGCTGGGCGGTCGGCGAAGAGCACCCGCCCACCGGCGAGCACGAGGACGAGGACGCGGCGGACGCCGACGCGCTCTACCGCCTGCTCGAAGAGGAGGTCGTCCCCGCCTACTACGAGCGCGACGGGCGCGGCGTGCCCGTGCGATGGGTGCGCATGATGAAGCGCGCGATTGAGACGCTCGTCCCCGCCTTCAACAGCGACCGCATGGTGCGCGAGTACGTGAAGCGAATCTATTTGAAGTGAGGTGAGCCTCCGGTGAGCGCAGAACGTCCGCTGTTCATCCCCGTCATCCTCGGCACGCCGCGGCAGGGGCGCATGAGCGAGCACGCGGCGCGGTTCGTCTTCGGCGAGGTCGAGAAGCGCGAAGGCGTCGAGACCGAGCTGTTCGACGTGCGCGAGCTGCCGTTCACGACGCAGGGCGAGGGCGAAGCGATCAAGGACGAGACGTTCAGCCGCGCGATGTCGCGCGCCGACGCCGTCGTCCTCGTCACGCCCGAATACAACCACGGCTACCCGGGGATGCTCAAGCACGCGCTCGACACGAATTTGAAGGAGTACGTGCACAAGGCGGTCGGCGTCTGCGGCGTCTCGGCGGGCGGCTTCGGCGGCACGCGCGTGATCGAGAACCTGCTGCCGGTCTTACGCGAGCTGGGGCTCGTCACGATCTTCTGGGACATGAACTTTTCGAGCGTCCACAAAGCCTTCGACGGCGCGGGCGCGCTCCTCGATCAGTCGCACGTCCGCCGCGCGGAGAAGTTCTTGAGCGAACTCGTCTGGATGGCGAAGGTCTTGCGGTACGGACGCGAGAACGTGAAACTTTGACGGACGCGGAGGGCGAGAGAGATGCTTTGCCCGGAATGCGGCGCGGAGATGAACCACCACGCCGACAAGGTTGACTACAACGCCGCGCTCGAAGAGCCGGGCCTGATCGATCCGGACTTCGGCGGCGTCGTCGAAGAGGCGCACACCTGCCCCGCGTGCGGGCGTTCGGAGGTGCGAGCCGCGCGCGAGGGCGCGTCGTGAAACCGCGCGGCGCGTAGTGGTTCGCCGCCTCGTGAAGTTTCGTCGTCAGCCGCCGCCGACGATTGCGCGGCGCGGCGCATCGGCGCAGAATCGGATCGAGTTTCGAGAACAGCCGTTACAAGCAGGGAGACGATGCCAGCCGCCGCCAGAGCCGCGCGCACTTACCTGAACCCCGTCCACGCGCGCGATTTCCCAGACCCTTACGTCCTGAAGTTCGCGGGCGAATACTTCGCCTACTGCACGGGCTTGCGGAAAGACGGGCGCTGCTTCGGCGTCATGCGCTCGCGCGATCTCGTCCGCTGGGAGGAACTCGCGGGCGCGATGGAGCCTTTGCCCGGCGGGCACACGTGCTACTGGGCGCCCGAAGTCTCCTACCGCGACGGGAAGTTTCTGATGTACTACAGCGTCGGCAACGAGACGCTGATGCACGTGCGCGTCGCGGTCGCCGAGCGTCCCGAAGGCTTGTTCGTTGACAGCGGGCACAGGCTCACCGCGGAAGAGTTCGCCATTGATCCGCACGTCTTCGTTGACGACGACGGCGCGCGCTACCTCTTCTACGCGACCGACTTTCTCAAGCACACGCACGTCGGCACCGGCACGGTCGTTGTCCGCATGATTGACGACTTCACGCCCGAAGGCAGCCCGCGACCCGTGACGCGCGCGCGCTACGACTGGCAGGTTTACGACCCCGCGCGCAAAGAGAAGGGCGGCGTGCGCTGGCACACGGTCGAGGGTCCGTTCGTGCTCAAGCGGAAGGGTCGCTACTACGAGATGTTCAGCGGCGGCAACTGGCAGAACGTCTCCTACGGCGTGAGCTACGCCACGAGCGAACGCGTGATCAGAGACGAAGAGTGGGAGCAGCACGCCGACGGCGAGCGCGTGCTCCCGATCCTGCGCACGATCCCCGGCGAGGTCGTCGGCCCCGGTCACAACTCGGTCGTCGTCGCGCCCGACAACCGACAGCTCTTCTGCGTCTATCACCGCTGGACGGGCGAGGGGCGCGCGCTCGCGATTGATCGCCTTGAGTTCGTCGGCGACGCGCTCACGGTCTTGGGCCCGACGACCGCGCCGCAGCCCGCGCCCGACGCGCCGACGTTCGCTGACTACTTCGACGAGCCGCGCGAAGAAAATTTGGGCGACGGCTGGACTTGCGCGAGCGGTCGCTGGTCTGTGCGCGACGGCGAGGCGCGTGTCGGGGCGACGGACGGCGCGGCTGAGGCGCGCTGCGGCGTCGGCGCGTCGAGCTTCGTCGCCGAGGTGACGCTACGCCTTGCGGGCGACGCGGGAGGCGGCGGTGCTTTCGGCGTTTCTCTTAACGACGGCGGCGCGCCCGTGCTGCGCTTCGCGATCAGCGCGGCGGGGCGGCGAGCCGAGTTGAGTTTTCACGAGGGCGGGGCGTGGGCGGCGGCGCGGTCCTTCGAGCTGCCGCACGACTTCGACCAGCGCGTGCCGCACAGGCTGAGGGTTGAAGTTGACATGAAGTTTGTGCGCGTCTCGCTCGACGCCGGCGCGGCACGCTGGGAGGGCTCGCTGGATTTTGAGAAGGACGCGAGTCCGATCTATCGGCTTTCGCTGATCGCGGAAGGCTGCGAGGCGGCGTTTCGCGGGTTCACTTTCGCGCGCGGCTGCGCGGACGAGTTCGACGACGCGGCGGCGAGCGCGGCGCGCGGCTGGGACTTCGGCGGCGTGGCGCTCGCGGGCGCGTCCTTAGGGAGCAGGTTCGAGGGCGCGTCGCTGCGTCTGCAGCCGGGCGAGGGCGTGAGCAGGGGCGGGCTCGGTGACGGCGACACTTTCGAGTTGATCGTGAATCTGAAGGTTGATGGCGGGGAGGCGGGGGGCGACGGCTTCGCGCGTGAGTACGCGCTGAGCCTCGGAGTCGCGCGGGCTTCCGGCGCTCCCCTGAGCTTCGCGCTTGAGCGCGCGGGCGGGGCGTGGTCTCTGCGCGGCGCGGGCGGCGAGGTGGGGGAGACGTTCGCGCTGCCCTCGGGCTTCGAGCCGCGCGAGTTCCAGCAGTTCCGCTTCCGGCGCGAGGGCGGTCGCGTCGTCGTTCGGGTCGGCGCGTCGTTCGTGTGCGAAGTCGCGTCGGTGGCTGGCGGCGGGATGAGCGTCGCGGCTGGCGCGTCGCCGGTCGTGCTCGACGCGGTTCGTTTGACTGAAATCGAAAAGCCGTGAAGAATCAGAGCCCGCTCGATCAATTTTTGCGGCGAACCCGCCGCGAGACGCAGACACTAAGTAACCGATGAGCGAACTGAAGCTGGGCGCGCGCCCTGAAGAGTTTATCTGGGTGAGCGGCGTCGAAGACACCTTCGTGCCGCAGACGAAGCCGGGGCACCGCGCGCTCGACGAGTACGAGCTGATGGGGCACTACGAGCACTGGCGCGAAGACCTCGCGCTGGCTCGCCAGCTCGGCGTGAAGGCCTTGCGCTGGGGCGTGCCGTGGTACCGGGTCGAGTACCAGCCGGGCGAGTTCGACTGGGGCTGGACGGACGAAGTGATCCCCTACATGGTCGAGGAGCTGGGCGTCACGCCCATCGTTGACCTGATGCACTACGGCTGCCCGTTCTGGCTCAAGCGTGAGTTCGCGAGCAAAGACTACGTGCGCGCCGTCGCCTCTTACGCCGCCGCCTTCGCGCGCCGCTACAAGCACTTGGTCAAGTGGTACACGCCCTTGAACGAGCCGATCGTGAACGCGCTCATGTGCGGCAAGCGCGGGCTGTGGCCCCCGTATCTTCGCGGCGACTCCGGCTACATCCGCGTGATGCTGCAACTAGCGCAAGGCATCGTCGCCACGGTCGAGGCGATCAAGGAGGTCGATCCTTCGAGCGTGATGGTGTTCGTCGAGGCGGCAGGCTTGAGCCGCGCGATCCGCCAGGACTTGGAAGTGCTCGCCGTCGAAGAGCAGCGCCGCGGCTTCATCGCCTACGATCTGATCACGGGCAAGGTCACGCCCGATCACCCGCTCTTCGTCTGGCTCTTGCGCAGCGGCGCGTCGCCCGACGTGCTCGCCGAGATCGCCCGCCGCCCCGTCCGGCTCGACGTGATCGGGCTGAACTTCTACCCGCAGTGGTCAACGCAGCACCTCTACGTTGACTCGAAGGGGCGGCTCGCCTACCGCATCCAGGAGGAGGACGGCGCGAGCTTCGCCGCGCTGATCAACGACTACTACGAGCGCTACCGCGTCCCCGTCATCATCACCGAGACGAGCGCGTTCGGCGCCGAGGAGCTGCGCGCGCGCTGGCTCAAGTCTTCGGTCGAGGCGGTGAAGTACCTCAGGAGTCAGCGCGTCCCCGTCCTCGGCTACACCTGGTTCCCGATGTTCACGATGATCGACTGGCGCTACCGCCACTCGACCGCGCCCGTCGAGCAGTTCCGCATCGAGCTCGGACTCTTCCGCCTCGCCGAAGCTCAGACGGACGGTCGCTGGGAGGCGACGCCCCTCGTCGAACAGTTCCGCGCCTACACCTCAGACCCCGCCGAAGCAATCGGCGAACTCGACCCGTCCGCACTCACACAACCCGCAGACACGGCGACGTACCGCGCGCAGCCCGTCGCGGACGGCGCGAACGGCGAAGGCGACGCGCTCGCCTTGCAGTCCGAAGGCGACTGACGAACGCGGCGCGCGGCGCGACGGCTCATAGTCAGAAGTCGCATTTGACAGCCGCGCGTGCGGTTGGCTATCTTTCGTCCGTTGAAAAACTGAAACGCGCTTGCGTCTTCGGAGACCTTGTGCGTGAGTAGCTCAGTGGTAGAGCATCTGCTGATGCAAACCGGAGAAAGAGGAAATCTCAGCGCGGCTAAAATTCTGGCGGCATTTGTTGATGCTGGTTACCTCGTGTCTATTCCTTTTGGCTCGGGGCATAAGTATGATCTCATGGTTGACGACTCGACCCGCTTATATCGTGTACAATGTAAGACAGGTCGGGTTAAAAACGGAGTTCTTATTTTTTGCGCTTACAGTCAGTCCGGTAACGGAGCGGTTAAGATGAGTTATCGAGGACTAGCAGACTTGTTTGCGGTTCTCAATCCTGAAGACGGCAAGGTTTACTTGATTCCTGTTGATGAGGTCGGAGTAACAGAGGTCTCACTGCGATTCGCTCCAACCTTAAACAATCAAGCGCAGGGAGTACGGTGGGCGGAGTTTCATCTTCGTAAGCCTCTTATTTTGAGCGGGAGTGGCGCAATGGTAGCGCAATAGCTTCCCAAGCTATGGGTTGCGGGTTCGAGTCCCGTCTCCCGCTTCAATTCTTTCCTCGTCCGAATAACCACATGAAAACTAAATCCTTCTCGTGGGCGCGACTGCTCGTCGCCTGCGCGCTCCTCTCTTGCGCCGTCGCCTTCGGTCAGTCCGGGACGAAACCCGCGCCGCAGGTCGTCCTCGAACGCGACGTGCTCGCGCACGAGGAGTTTCTCGCGAGCGACGCGATGCAGGGGCGCGGGAGCATGACGCAGTACGAGTTGCTCGCAGGGGTGTACGTCGGCGCGCAGCTTCGCCAGTTCGGCGTCGAGCCCGCGGGCGACTTGGACGCGAGCGGGCAGCGCACTTACATCCAGACGGTCGAGATTCCCGCACGCCCGGCAGGCGCTGACGCGACCGGCGCGCAGAGTGCGACCGCCGCGCAAGCCCCGCGCCGCACCTACAACGCCGTCGGCGTCCTGCGCGGGAGCGATCCGAAACTCGCGAACGAAGTGGTCTTGCTCACGGCGCACATGGATCACCTCGGCGTCGCGGCGGCGGACAACCGGCAGTGCCGCGCCGCGGGCGACGACACGATCTGCAACGGCGCGGACGACGACGCTTCGGGCGTCGCGGCAGTTCTCGAACTCGCGCGCGTGCTCGGCGCGGGCGCGCGTCCCAAACGCACCGTCTATTTCGTCACCTTCGGCAGCGAGGAGCGCGGCGGCTTCGGGGCGCGATACTTTCTTGAACACCCGCCCGTGCCGCTCACGCAGATCGTCGCCAACCTTGAGTTCGAGATGATCGGTCGCCCCGATCCGAAGGTCGCGGCGGGCACGCTCTGGCTGACGGGCTACGAGCGCTCGAACCTCGGCGCGGAACTCGCCAAGCACGGCGCGAACCTCGTCGCAGACCCGCACCCCGAACAACAGTTCTTCCGCCGCTCCGACAACTACGCGCTCGCGCGGCAGGGCGTCGTCGCGCACACCGTCTCGAGCTTCGGACTGCACCCTGAGTACCACCAGCCCGGCGACGACCTCGCGCACCTCGACATCGCGCACATGACGCGCGCCATCAACTCGATGGTCGAGCCCGTGCGCTGGCTCGTCAACTCTGATTTCAAACCGGCGTGGGTCGAGGGAGGGAAGCCGTGAGGGATTTGAGGTTTTACATCGAGCGAACAGCTTATTGTCGCTGGCGATGAGGCGCGGGAGCGCCGCGCAACAAGCCTTCGGTGCTCAAATCTTCGTCCAGGTCTTCCCAGTGGATGCCGTAGCCGCCGCCGATGATCCGCCAGTTCTTTCTCTGCCCGTCGGTGGCGTGCAGCAGGCGCGGATACCAGACCAGCGGGACGGAGATCGTCCTCCCGTCCATCAGGCGCACTCGCAACTCGTCTTCGGTGACGTCCACGTCCGCCACGCGCTCGTCAGCCGCCAACGCCAAAGTACTCATTCCACGCCTCCAAGAACTCTGCATCGTGCTCAATGACTATTGACTGAATTTGCCGCAGCTCTCTCGCCGTGAAGCCAAAGTTACGCGCAATACTCGTCGGATTCAACCAAAACTTAGCCGACAGGCTCTCCATCTACGTGGACGTGAGGCGGCTCGTTCGGCTCGTGGCTGTAGAAGTAGATGCGATACGGGCCTGTCCTTAACACCGTCGGCATGAGCGGAAATTGTATGCGTTTTTAACGCATAGTTCTAGCGTTCGGTTGTATGCTCTTACCCGTCAGGCGTCGGAGGTAGAACAGCGAGAAGCGGCTTCGATCTTTCAAGATCGAAGCCGCTTCTCGTGTCTGGCGTAATCGAGTTTCGATCACATCCCCATGCCGCCGCCCATGCCGCCCATGCCGCCGCCGCCCATCGCCGGGGCTTTGTCGTCTTCGGGAATCTCGGAGACGAGCGCCTCGGTGGTGAGCATGA
>JAIVGV010000318.1 GCA_020201365.1 Acidobacteriota bacterium | reverse complement strand
AGCATGTGCAGCGCGACCGTGCGCATCCCCGTGTCTTCGCCCGAGCGCGCGACCTCGAACAGCTTGTCCTCGGCGCGCTGCGACTTCATCTCGGAGAGCGAGTGCAGGACGGCGGCGCGCACCGGCTGGGCGCGATCCGCGTCGTAGATTTTGATCAGGTCGGCGGCGGCGGCGTCCGTGTCGCGCTCGCCGAGCTGGTGGAGCGCGACGACGCGCAGGTCAGAGGGCGCGCTCTGGTCGCGCGCGATCTCGGCGAGCTTCGCCTCGGCGCGCGGGCTCTCCACCTCGGAGAGCGCGTGCACCGCCGTGCGCCTCACGTCCATGTCCGCGTCGTTCGAGTAGATGCGCGAGAGTTCGTCAACCGCGCGCTCGCCGAACTCGCCGAGCGCGTGCACGGCAGACTTCCTCACCTCGCGATCCGAGTCCGAGCGCGCGGCGCGCAGGACGAACGCGAAAGCCGTGTCCCTGTCCTCGTTCTCGGCGGCGGCGTGGACGATTGACTGGCGAATCTCGCGCTCGGAAGTTTTGTCGTAGAGCGTTTGCAGCGCCGTGAGCGCGGCGCGGTCGCGGCTCTCGCCGATGGCGTGCGCGGCGTGCTTGCGCAGCTCACGGTCTTCGTTCGTGTTGGAGACGATCCCGGCGAGGAACTGTGTCTCGCCGCCGATGGCGCCGAGCCAGTAAACCGACGACGAGCGCACGGCGCGATTCTGCGAGGTGCGGACGAAGTTCTTGAGCAGGTCGGCGACGCGCGGATCGTCGTGCAGCGCGATGGCGAGCGTGGCGCGCTCGTTGAGCATCCCCTCGCGGTTCGCGGATGGGGCTGACGCGCCCTCGGCGATGCCGCGCAGGAAGTTCAAACTCTCGTCGTTCGACGCGCGCCCGGTGAAATAGACCTGATAGCCGCTGTACTCGCGCGTGCGGTCGAGGTTGTAAACCTCCATGCGCGTGATCGCGTTCGAAGAGGGCGAGCGCAGGAGGAAGACGCCGAGGTTGCGCGTCTCGACGGTCATCCCGGCGGAGTTCGTGCCGGAGAAGACGTAGATGCCGCCGAAGCCGTTCATGCTCCCGTGGAACTCGCCGCCGTCCGGATCGACCGCGACGCCCGGTCGCACGTCGAACGAGTAGGCAGTCCAGTAGGGCTTCTGCGCGTTGTCTGCGCGCGCGCGCCGTGCGGCGGCTTCGAGCCGCGCGCTCAGGTCCGCGCCCTCGACGCGGACGAAGCTCGCGGGCGTGACGCCCTTCTGATTTTGATCCGCGGCGGTCGAAGGCTGGGCGGCGACGGTCGCGCCCCTGCCGCTCGCGCAGGCGGCGGCGGTGGCGACGACGAGCGCGGCGGCGAGCGCGGCGGTCGTCATGAGCAGAGTGGTCTTACGCATTACGGATTCCTTTCGTCGAACTGTCTCGCGGCTTGACGATCGCCGCGCCGCGTCACTGCTTGATGATCTCTTCCAAGAACTTGAGCGCCTCGGGGTCGCGGCTCTCGCCGATCCAGTGGATCGCCGCTTTGCGCAGCTCCATGGACGGGTCGCGCCGCGCCACGTCTATGAGCTTGCGCAGCGCGGCTTTCTGCCGCGACTCGGAGAAGGCGTGCAGGATCATCTGCTTCACGTCGGCACTCTTCTCGGAGTCGTAGAGCTGGACGAGCATCTCGACCGTCTGCGGGCTGTCGTCCTCGCCGAGCCAGTGGATGGCGGAGGCGCGCAAGTCCGGATCGGACGACGAGCGCGCGGCGTCCATGAGCTTCGCCTTCGCGCGCGGGTTTCGCATCTCGGAGAACGAGTGGAGGATTTGCATCTTCACCTCGCCCGAACTGTCGGCGTCGTAAATCTTCATCAGCTCTTCGACGACCGCGTCGCTCTCCTTCTCGCCGAGCCAGTGGATCGCCATCGCGCGCAACTGCGGGTCGGAGCCAGCGCGCGCGACTTCGACGAGCTTCTGCGCGGCGCGCGGGTCGTTCATCTCGCTGAAGGCGTGCAAGACTTGGACGCGAACCTGCCCGTTGCTATCCGAGTCGTAAATCTGCGAGAGGTCTGCGAACGCCGAGTCGTCGCGCTCGCCGAGCCAGTGGATCGCCATCAGGCGCAGTTGCAGGTCTTCCGACTGGTTGCGCGCGACTTGCAGCAGCAGCTCGCGCGCCTTCGCGCTCTCCATCTCCGAGAGCGCGTGCAGGACTTGCTGCTTGACGCCCTCGTCCTTGTCCGACTGGTAGATCGACATCAGATCGCCCAAGACCGACTCGCCGCCCTCCTCGCCGAGGCGGTGGATCGCCGTCTGGCGCAGGCGCGGGTTGGCGTCGGTGCGCGCGATCTGCACGAGCAGCGGCAGGACTTCTTTGCCGCCGTGCGAGCCGAGCAGCGAGACGACCGCTTCCTTCATGTGCTGGCTCGTCGCGGGGTTCTGCAGCATCTCCTTGGCGTACTCGACGGCGCGCTCCTCGTTGTTCTCGAAGAGGCTCTGCAGGGCGATGATCTTGATCTCGTCGTTGTCGTCGCCCTCGATGCCGCGCTTGACCGCCTGCGCGTCGCCCAGTTGGACGGCGAGCGCCTTCGCGTCCTCCTTCCAGGAGGACTTCGGGAACTCTCTGAAGAGCTTGTCGAGCCAAGCCTTCGCCTCCCCCTTGCGCCCCTGCTTGTTGAAAGAGTAGGCGAGCCAGAAGCAGGCGGCGTCAACGTCCTTGTCATTCGGGTAAGCGTTGATGAAGCTCTGGAACTTCTCGGCGGCTTTCGCCCACTCGCCCGCGTCGAGCAGGTCGCGCCCCTCGGCGAAGACGCGCATCGCGGGCGTCGCCCCCGACTGCTGCACGAACCTTTCCAACTTCTGCGAGTAGTCCTGCGGCAGCGCGTGCGCCGCGCCGCGCCCCACGGACGCGAATGACGTGCAGACGAAGGCGAGCAAGGCGACGGCGACCGGCGCGACGCGGCGCGCCGAACTGTTCCGCCGGCTGATGAGTTTGAATGTTTGCGGCATGACGTTTATCAATCTTCCTTCTCTCTCGGTTTCCGAACTAGCCGGGTCTGCGGTGAACCTGCGCGACGTCGTGTCGGCTGTGCGCCTCAGTAGATGTGCGAGGCGTCCGCCACCTGCAGCATCGCGACGATGTTCTTGCGTCTCATGCGCTCGTTGATGGCGCGCATGTCGTCCTGCGCCGGGCGGTCGGGCAGGTGCGAGATGTCAATCAGGATCGGCTCCAGGTTGTCGAGCAGCGACGCGACGGCGACGTTGCCCTTGCTCTCCGCCTCGCGCCTCAGGACGATGTTGCGGAAGAGCAGCTCGCCCGCGCGCCTCTTCTCGTAGGCGACGTCGGAGGCGGAAGGCTCGCCGCCCGCGCGCGAGTTGCGGAACGAGCGCAACAGAACTTGCGCCTGCTCGACGTGCCGCGCCGTGCTCAGATCGTTAGGCTCGATCTGCGACGAGAGCGAGGCGAGCTGCGTCTCGACCAGCTCCGCCGGATCGACCGCGAGCTTCGGCGTCACGGGCAGCTTCAGGCGTTTGACGATCTTCGGCGACTGCCCCGCCAACTGCCCGCCCGCGTTCGCGCCCGGTCGGCGCGGCTTGAAAGAAGCGTTCTGCGCGCGCGCATCGCCCGCGTTCGCGTTCCCTCTGTTCGTCGCGCTCGCGCCTGTCGCGGGCTTCGTCGCCTGCGCGACTTCGACGCGCTCGGGCTTGCGCAGCATCACGACGCCGACGACGACGAGCGCGACGTCGGCGGCCGCCAGCGCCCCCGCGAGCGCGGGGCTCAACCTCGGCAGCGCGAACAAGCCCGAAGCACGCTCGCGCCAGCCCGCCGAACGCTCGCGCGACTCGCCGCGCGAGGTCGCAGCCGCAGCGCCCGCGCCCAAAATTCTCCTGAGCGCTTGATGTTGCGCGAGCTGATCGGGCGCGACGCGGTACGCGCTGATCTCGCGGCGCATCAGCAGGAAGTCCTCGCGCGCTTGGCTGCAAGCGGCGCAGCCGGCGAGGTGTCGCTCGGCGGCGCGCGCGTCGTCTGCGGCGAGTTCGCCGTCAATCAGCAGCGAGATCTTTTCCGTCCAGTCGCAGTTCATCTTCGTTCGACCTCTGTTCGGAGGCGTCCGCTATTTCAGACGTTCGTGCAAGAACTGTGTCGCGCGCGACCAAGCGAGCTTCGCGTAGTCGGGCTTGTAGAAGGGGCGCGTGTAGGCGAGGAAGCCGTGATCCGCGCCCTCGTAGGTGAACAGCTCGGCGGGCGTGCCCTGCGCCTTCAACCTCTGTTCGAGCTTCTGCGACTCAGCGAACGCGACGGCGTGATCCGCCGTGCCGTGATGAATCTGCACGGGCACACTGAGGCGCGCGAGTTCGCCCTCCTTCATCGGCGCGGGGTGGAAGGCGACGACCGCGTCAACCTCGCGCGAGCGCGCCGCGAAGAGCATCGCGATCCGACCGCCGAAGCAGAAGCCGACGACGCCCATCCCGCCCGGTCTCACGAAAGATTGCGCGCGCAGGTAGCTCGCGCCCGCCTGTATGTCGTCGAGCACGTCGAGCTCGGTGTGGTTGCCGATGTACTTTTTGTAAACCTCGTTGTCGTTCGGCGTGTCGTCGGGCAGCGGGTGGAAGATGTTGGGCGCGAGACCGACGAAGCCCGCGAGCGCGAGCGCGGCGCAGGTGTTCGGGATGTACTCCTCGGAAACCTGCGCAGGAAAGTCCTGCGATCCGTCGCGCCCCCGTTGCAGTCGTCCTTGAAACACATGGCGTCTGAAAAGCTCCCGAACCGTTTACCGATCCCAATCGCCTAAACTACAACTCCGACTCGCTCACCCGTTCGCCGCCGCGCTCTGTGGCTTGCCCCAGCGCTCTCTGAGCGCGGCGCGCGCGCGGAAGATGTCAACCTTGACCTTCGCCTCCGATATGTCGAGCACCTGCGCGATCTCGCGGTAGCTCATCTCCTCCTGCTCCCGCAGCAGCAGCGCCGCGCGCTGGTGCTCGGGCAGCAGCTTCAGCATCTCCGCCACGCGCTCTCTGGTCTCCGCCAACTCGAACTCCTCGTCCGGTCTCGGCACGCGCGCGCGGAAACTGTCAACCACCTTGTCGAAGAGCCGCACGCGCGTCTGCCGTTTCGCGAGCTCGTTCAGAGCCATGTTGCGCGCGACGCGGAAGAGCCAGAAGCGCGCCTCGCCCGCGGGGAAGCTGTCGAAGCCCGCGCGGTGGAGTTGCAGGAAGGCGTCCTGCGCGATGTCCTGCGCGGTCGTCGCCTGCGCGCCGCCGCCGCCCCGCCCGCCACCGAGCAGGCATTCGAGGAAGCGGCAGAGGCTCGGATAAAACTCTGCAAAGAACCTCGCGAACTCTTCGTCTCGGCTCGCCATACGACTCGCTACACCACGAAAACAGGCGGACTCGCTCAAAGTTACAACATTTTTTACGAAGCGGGCGCGCGCCGGGTTGACGGCAAAAGCGAAAGCCGCCGGTTCACGCTCGAACCGGCGGCTTCTTCGGTTTTTGATTGCCCGCGGGCGACTTCTATCTGCCCTCGCCCGGCTTCGCGTCGGCGAAGCCCGCGCCGCCGAGCGCGGCGTCGAGTCGCGCCCCGGCGCGGCGCGAGCAGTCGCGCGCGTGGCGGACGTTGGCGACGGCGTTGTAGCCGAGCACCGTGTCCGGCAGTCGGCTCATCGCGGCGAAGTTCTGTTCGGCGAAAGCGCCTGCCGTAACTTTGACGACGGGCGGGCGGTCGCTGCGCTGCCACCACCAGAGCGCGTCCGCGTAGGACTGCCGGGCGTTGTCAATCTCCGACCTCAACTCCGACTCGGGCAGCCACGCGAGCGACTGGCGGACGGTGCGCGACGCTTCGTCGAGCTTGGTCGAGAACTCGGACGGCGTGACGTTGCCGACCTTCTTCTCCTGCTCGAAGTCGGCGAGCGTGGCGGGCGCGTTCGTCAGCGACTCAAGCTCTCCGAGCGCGACGAGCGCCTGACGCGCGAGCACGAGATCGAGCACGCGCTCGGCGCGCATCTCGCCTAACGCCGCGGCGGTCTGCGCGGCGGGCGCGCCCGCGAGGCTGTCGGCGGACGCGAGCGCGAACCGCGCGTGCAGGCGCGCCTTCGCGAGGGCGAGCGGCGCGGCGTCGCGCGTCGGGAGCGACGCGCACAGCCGGCGGTAAGCGCCCGGTCGCTCGCGCTCGCACGAGACGGGCTGCGACTCTGCGCGGGGCGCGGGGCGCGGGGCGGACGCGCTCCGGTAGTTCTGCGCCGCCGCGACGAGATCGGTTCTGAGATCGCCCGCGGGCAAAGCCCGTGCGCGCTCGTACAGGCGCGCGGCGAGCTTCGCGGCGTGAGCCGCGTCTCCGTCGCCCAACGCGGCTTCGATCTTGTCAACTTCGGCGAGCAGCTGGCGCGCGCGTTCGGGCGTCTGCGCCGCGGAGGCTGCGGCGAGGAGGAGTAGGGCGAAGAGTGCGACGACTGATCGCGTCATGGGGCTTGTTCCTTCGCGCGTGCTCGGAGCTTAGCGTGCGGGGCGTTCGGCGGCGCGAGCGTGGCGGCACCGACGAAGACGGCGGGCGCGCCGCGGATCACGCGAGGATGAATTCGACGGGCACGCGATCTTCGGTCGGCGCGCGCGCCGGCGCGGGCGGCGCGTCTTCGATCTCGGTTAGCCTGACCAACTCAGTAAAGTCGGATTGCGCGGCGCCTTCCAGCTCGTTCGCCTCGGTGAGGGCGGCGAAGACGGTGCTCGTGAGGCGCCCGAGGCGCGCGCGCAGGCGGCGGTTCGTCAGCTCCAGCTCGTGGAGCGACTTCGTCGCCTCGTAGTGTTCGAGCGCGCGCTCGACGACGAGGCGCAGCGCGTCGTTGTCCCACGGCTTCGTCACGTACTTGTAAACCTGCCCGCAGTTGATCGCCTCGACGAGCGCGCCCACGTCGGTGTAGCCCGTGAGGATGACGCGCACCATCTGCGGGCGAAACTCGGCGGTGCGCTTCAACAGCTCGATGCCGGTCATGCCGGGCATGCGCTGATCCGTGACGAGCAGCGCCACGTCGTGCACGGCGAGCATCTTCAGCGCCTCCTCGCCCGAAGAGGCGAGCAGCACCTGGTAGTCGCGGCGGAAGAGCCGTTCGAGCAGGCGCAGGTTCGCGGGCTCGTCGTCAACGATCATGATCTTATGACTCATACGATTTCGTACTCCTTGTCGGTCGCGGCGTCTTGCCGCACGTCAACGGGCAGCGAGACGGTGAAGGTCGTGCCCTCGCCCGGCCGGCTCTCGACCTCGATGCTCCCGCCGTGGCGCTCGACGATGCCGTAGGTGACGGAGAGACCGAGCCCCGTGCCCTCGCCGACCGGCTTCGTCGTGAAGAACGGATCGAAGACGCGCGAGAGGTTGTCGGGCGCGATGCCGTAGCCCGTGTCACTGATGCGCACGACGACGCGGTCGCCTTCGCGCCGAGTCGAGACGCGAATCTCGCCCCCGTCCGCGACGGCGTGCGCGGCGTTGGCGAGCAGGTTCAGCCAGACCTGGTTGAGCTGCCCGGCGAAGCAGTCAACGGGCGGCAACTCCCCGTAGTCGCGCACGAGCGTGACGTTCGGCGCGCTCAGGCGGCGACCCAAGAGGCGGGCGGTTGACTCCAGCCCCTCGACGATGTCCACCTTCTTGAATTCCGCCTCGTCGAGGCGCGAGAAGGTGCGCAGGTTCTGCACCACGTCGCGGATGCGCTCGGCGCCCTCGCGGCAGTCCGAGACGATGGAGTGCAGATCGTCGAGCGTCTCCTCGTAGCCGATCCTTTCCTTCAGCGCGCGCACACGCGCCGCGTCTTCGGGGGCGAGCGTGAGCGTGCCGTAGAGGGCGAGCAGCGTTTCGACGCTCTCGGTGCATTCGCGCAGGATGTCCATGTTTCCGTAGATGAAGCCCGCGGGGTTGTTCAGCTCGTGCGCCACGCCCGCCGCCAGCTCGCCGAGCGAAGCCATCTTCTCGCTCTGGACGATCTGCGACTGCAGGCGCTGCAGCTCGTCGCGGCTGCGGCGCAGCTCCTCGTTGTGCCGCTCTAGCGTCGCCTTGTAGTCGCGCGCGGCGTTCAGGAGCGCGCGGCGTTCGAGCGCGCGCTCGACGGTCGTCGTCAGCACGTCGAGGTCGCAGGGCTTGAGCACGTAGTCGTATGCGCCGAGCCGGAGCGCGTCGAGCACGCGCTGCGTGCGGTCAACGCCGGAAGCCATGATGACGGCGGTGCGCGGGTGGCGCGCGCCGATCTCGCGCAGCAGCTCCACGCCGCTGCGACCGGGCATCATCATGTCGCTTAAGACGAGCGCGAAAGGTTTTTCGGCGAGCCGCGCCAGCGCCTCGTCGGCGCTCGCAGCCGTCTCGCACGGGTAGCGCTCGCGCAGGCAGTCGGCGAAGAGGTCGCGCACATACTCCTCGTCGTCCACGACGAGGACGCGCTTGTCGTCGTCGTTCATGAACTCGACCACCGGCGCGGCGGCCGGCGAGGCGGCGGACGGCTCGAACTCGGCTGGGCTGTTGACGGGGCTGGGAGTTGACATCTCTTGTCGGCTCGAACGCGCGCGGCGCGCGCTCGGATGGCGGCGGGTGCGGGCGCGCGCCGCGCTCAGGCGGCGGCGCGGCTCAGCGGCGCGCGCGCTGGCGGCGGCGCGACCTCGCGCGCGGGAGGCTCGGCGGAGCGGCGCGCGTCCGGGGCGGGCGCGTCGCGCGCGACGGTCGCGGCGATCTCCGGGGCGGCGGCGGCGTCGCGCGCGTCGAGCGCGGCGGCGGCGGGCGCGCTTTCCAGTGAAGCGCACTCGCGCCGCAGCCCGTCCCACTCGGCGCGCGCGACGCGGCGGAAAGCCGCGACCACGCGCGGATCGAACTGCGTGCCCGCGCCCCGCTCCAGCTCCGCCAAGGCTTCGTCGTGAGTGCGCGCCTGCCGATAGACGCGGTCGGAGGTGATGGCGTCGAAGGCGTCGGCGACCGAGAAGATGCGGGCGTTGAGATCGATCTCGTCGCCGCGGAGCGCGCGCGTGTAGCCCGCCCCGTCCCAGCGCTCGTGGTGCTCGGCGACGACGCGCGACGCGCCGCGCAGGAACTCGATCCCCGCGAGGATGCGCGCGCCGTCGAGCGGGTGCTGCTTCATCCTCTCCCACTCGCCCTCGTCGAGCCGGTCGGGCTTGCGCAGGATGGCGTCGGGCACGGCGATCTTGCCGATGTCGTGCAGCAGCGCGCCGAACTCGAGCGAGCGGAGGTTGTCTGCGTCGAGCCCCAGCTCGCGACCCAGACGCAGGCTGAAGGCGACGACGCGGCGCGAGTGACCGCAAGTTTCGTGGTCGCGCGCGTCGAGCGCGGCGGTCAGCGCGGCGAGCGTGGTGCGGTAGGCTCGCTCGACGCTTTCGAGCGCGCGGTCGAGCTCCGCCGTGCGGCGCGCGACGAGTTCTTCGAGCCGGATTTCGTAGAGCCGCTTCGCCTCGCGCAGGCGCGCGTGTTCGAGCGCGCGGCCGACGGCGGCGGTGACGGCGTCGAGGTCGAAGGGCTTGGTCACGTAGTCGAACGCGCCGGAGCGCACCGCCTCAACCGCGCTCTCGATGCTCTGCAAGCCGCTGATCATGACGACGACCGTGCGCGGCGACGCGGCGCGCGCCAGCGGCACGAGTTCGAGCCCGGTCATGCCGGGCATCGTGATGTCGCACAGGAGCAGATCGAAGTCGCCGCCGCGCAGGTGCGCGAGCGCCTCCGCGCCCGAGGCGGCGAGCGTGCAGTCGTGCTCGTCGCCGAGTATGTCGGAGAGCAGGTTCCTGATCTCCTGCTGGTCGTCCACGATCAGAATGCGACCGCGCCCCTCCGCGCTACCGTCGTGCATCGCCGATTCCCCCTCTCCCCTTCTTTAGTGGCCGGCGGCGCCGCCGACCCAGACGGCGCCGCCGGATCCCCTAAGTTCCGCCGCCTCGGGCGCGAGCCGTCACACTCTGACGCCTGCTGCGGCGGAACGGGTCGCGCTTGGGCATCATTCCGATGCGTCTCGCCCCACGAACTCCCCAGACGGGCGGTACACGCGACCCCGCGCTCGTCCGTCGCACGGCGCGTGCCACGCGGCTGACGACGGGCTGATCTCACAGACGACTCGGAGAAGATCGCGCGCGCCGCCGCCGCCGGGCGGCGCGCGAGTCGCCGCCGTGGTCGCGCGGTACGAGTCTTGCTCGCGCAGATTACCGACCGACGCGCGCCGCCTCGCGCGCTTTGGGAGGTTGACGAAGTGACGAACTATCTCGAACGACCGGCAGTCCTCTACCTCGACGACGAGCCCTACTGCCTCGACGTGTTCCTCGAAATGTTCGCCGACGACTACGACGTGCGCACCGCGCGCACCTACGAGGAGGCGCGGCGCGCGCTGCGCGAGCGCGCCTTCGACATCGTCGTCAGCGATCAGTTCATGCCCGACGGCGATGGCGTCGCGTTCCTCGCCGAGGCGGCGCGCGCGCAGCCCGCGGCGTTCCGCATCCTGCTCACGGGCGGCACGCACCTCGGCGCGCTCGTGCGCGAGATGGCGGCGGGCGTCTTCCACCTCTTCGCCACCAAGCCCTGGACGGAGCGCTCCATGCGCGAGAAGCTCGAACGCGCGCGCGCGCGCGACTCGGTCGCCGCGCCGACCGGCGAGATTCCGGCGCGGCTCGACTCGGCGCGCGAGCCCTTCGCGGCGTGAGCTAGGGGGAGGCTTTCAAGGGGGTTTCAAGGAGGGCACGTCGGCGACACGCGCGCGCGATGTGCGCCGACGCGCAAGACGGGGGGGGGGCGCAAACGCGAACGTTTGCGCCCCCCGTCGTTTACCGCCGCTCTCCGTCGTTTACTGCCGCACGCCGACCGCTAAACTGCGTCCGAGACGGCGCGCGCCGCGCCGTCTCCGCCCGCGCCGCCCTTGTCAGCGCCCTCCCCCTTCGCGCCTCGCGCGTCCAGCTCGTGCCGCTTGATCATGCGCTCGATGGTCTTGCGATCCACGCCGAGTAGCCGCGCCGCCGCCTGCTTGTTGCCGCGCGTGTGCGCGAGCACGCGCGCCACGTAGCGAGCCTCGACCTCGGCGAGCGTGAGCCACCCCTCCTGCTGCTGCGCCGCGCCTTCGCGCGCGCCGCCCGACGACGCCACGGCCGTCGCCCCCGCCTCCGCAGCCCGCTCAGCCTCGCCGCGCGCGGCTCCGGGTTTGAAGTCGCGTATGCGCGCGGGCAGGTCTTCGGGTCGCACCACGCCGTTGCAGAGCGCGACGGCGCGCACCACGGCGTTCTCCAACTCGCGTATGTTTCCGGGGTAGTCGTAAGCTTCGAGCAGGCGCAGCGCCCCGGTCGAGAAGGAGACCGTCGGGTTGAGCGACCAGACGCGCTCGGCGAAGGCGCTCGCCAGCGGGTAGATGTCTTCGCGCCGCTCGCGCAAGGGGGGCAGGTAGATCGTGTCGGCGCTCAGGCGGTAGAAGAGGTCTTGGCGGAAGCGACCCGCCTTGACCTCCTCCTCGACGTCGCGGTTCGACGCGGCGACGATCCGCACGTCAACGCTGATCGTGTGGTTCGACCCGACGCGGCGAAGCTCCCCTTCTTGCAGCGCGCGCAGGAGCTTCACCTGGAAGGCGGGCGTCGTCTCCGTGATCTCGTCGAGGAAGAGCGTGCCGCCGTCAGCCTCCTCCCACAGACCCTTGCGGTCGCGCTCCGCCCCCGTGAACGCGCCTCGGACGTGCCCGAACAGCTCCGACTCGATCAGCTCTTCCGGGATCGCGCCGCAGTTGACGGCGACGAACGGCTTGTCGGCGCGCGGGCTGCGCATGTGGATCGCCGAGGCGATCACCTCCTTGCCCGTGCCCGTCTCGCCCGTGAGCAGCACGGGCAAGGAGGTCGCCGCGACTCTGCCGACCTGCTTCATCACCTCGATGAAGGCGCGGCTGCGCCCGACGAGTTCGAGCTGCGTGGCGAAGAGTCCCGTCCCCTTCGGCGACGAGACGACGCGGTGGCGCTTGCGCCGCTCGCTCTCGAACAGCTCGCGCACGGCGCGCGAGAGCGAGGCCAGCTCTTCGACGCCGAAGGGCTTGAGCAGGTAGTCGTAGGCGCCGAAGGCGGCGGCGTCGAGCGCGCCGACCGCCGAGCCCTGCCCGGTCATCAGAATGATCTGCGCGTCGGGCTGCTCCTCCTTGAAGCGGCGCAGCACGGCGAAGCCGTCCGCGCCGCCGAGCATCACGTCGCAGCAGACTAACGCCCAAGGCTTCAGCGGCAGCAGCCTGAAGGCTTCTTCGGCTGAGTCGGCGGTCGTCACCTCCCAGCCCTCGCCCGCGAGCACCTCCGCCACGAAGTCGCGGACGTTCCTCTCGTCGTCAATCACTAGTACGTACATCTCTCGACTCCCCGCGAGGGTGTTTGCGAAGAGTCACCGCCCGGCGGGCGCGCGCGCGTCGGGCGGGACTTTCGCGACGAAGACACCACAACCTTCCGGCGCGTCGGCGCGCGAAGAGACGAAGGCGTGCGACTCGCACAGTGGGTCTCCGGAGTTAAACTGCGCGCGGCGTGTCGTGAAGGCGGCGCGGTCGCGGGGCGACGAGCCTTGAGAAGAAGGACGACTTGCCCGCACGTACTTCAACCGACGGAAACGGTCTTGAGCGGTCGCCCGCCTTCGCGGTCGGCAGAATCTGCCCCGTGACCTCTCAGACACGACGCGCGTGCGCGTCTTGATGCGGAAACGCTCCTTCGCCGTCGGGGTGGGGTGGCGAAGAGACTTCCGGCGCAGGCTCATTCTAAGACGAACGCGGAGAGAGCGCTAGTTACGCGCCCACGTGCGCGGCGCGCGCCGGCGGCGCAGGCGCAGAGAGAGTTCGTCACGACCGACACGCTCGACAGAGACATCGCCGCGCTCACGTCGGTCAACGCGGGTCGCCCGCGCGTGATCGCGCCCGTCTTGTCGAGCACGACGGTGTCGAGCTTGCGCGCGACCTCCAGAGCCCCGCCGCCCTTGATCAGAATCCCCTGCCCCGCGCCGCGCCGCGTGCCGACGAGGATCGCCGTCGGCGTGGCGGGCCCCAGCGCGCACGGGCAGGCGATGACCAGCACCGCGACGAATCGCGCGATCCGCCGTCGCGCGCGCGCGCTCGTCTGCGGCGCGACGGCGAGATCGTCGGTCGTGCGCCGCGTGTCCGTCCGTCGTTGTCGTCGGCTCGCGCGTCGTGGTCGTCGAATCTGGCATCGTCGTTGCTTCCTTATTACTCGCACCCGCGAAGAGTCTGAGAAAGTAGGATGCGCGGCGGTTGCCCGCGTACCGTTGGGCTACACGGCTGTACGTTTCCTGCCCCGGCTCTTTCGCGTCCGGGTAGATTCCAGGTCACGCGCCGCGCAACACGCGAGGCGTCATCATCATCCTTCATTCTGCAAGAGGAGGGCTACAATGGCTGACTACAAGGGCGACGAAGCGAAGAACACGCAGCCGAAGGCGATGGGCGCGGCTGCCGGCATGCACTCGTCGGCGCAGGGCGACCCGAACGCTTTAACGAACACGACCGACACCAACCGGCAGAGCCCGAACGCCGCGCGCGGCGGTCGCCGGGAAGATCAACTGAGCGGCGAGACGCAACGCGGCGCGCACAACAACGAGATGCGCGGCGCGAACCCGCGGGGCAACAAGCGTTAGCGCGACGACGAGGCAGATCAAGGGCAGAGGGTGAAGCCGCGGGTGGACGCGGATTCACGCGGATAAGAGATCTTCCGATCCGCGTTCATCTGCGCCCGTCTGCGGCTGATCATTTTTTCTCGCGGCTGATCATTTTCGACAGGGGGGGGGACGGAAGATGGCGGCTCGACTCAAGAGGCTGAGCGATCAGGTCTTGGTGCTGACGGGCGCGACGAGCGGCATCGGGCTCGTCACGGCGCGCACGGCTGCCCGTCGCGGCGCGCGACTCGTCCTCGCCGCGCGCAACGAGGGGGCTCTGAAGAGTCTGACCGAAGAGATCAACTCGCGCGGCGGCGAGGCGATCTACGTCGTCGCCGACGTGGGGAGCAGCGAGGACGTGGAAAAGATCGCCGACGCAGCGCTCCGGCACTTCGGCGGCTTCGACACTTGGGTCAACAACGCCGGCGTCTCGATCTACGGGCGCGTCCTCGAAGTCTCCGACGAGGATCACCGGCGCATGTTCGACACGAACTACTGGGGCGTCGTCTATGGCTCGCGCGCGGCGGTGAAGCTGCTCCGCCACCGCGGCGGCGCGCTCATCAACGTCGGCAGCGCCCTCTCCGATCGCGCGATTCCCATTCAGGGGACTTACTGCGCGTCGAAGCACGCCGTCAAAGGCTACACGGACGCGCTGCGGATGGAGCTTGAGGAGGAGGGCGCGCCCGTCTGGGTCACGCTCATCAAGCCGAGCGCGATTGACACGCCCTACCGCGCGCACGCGAAGAACTACATGGAGGTCGAGCCGCTGAACCCGCCGCCCGTCTACGCGCCCGAGCCCGTCGCGGAGGCGATCCTGCACTGCGCCGAGCAACCGGAGCGCGACGTGTACGTCGGCGGCGGCGGCAAGTTCCTCTCCGTCGCGGGCGCGCGCGCGCCGCGGCTCACCGACAAGGCGATGGAGTCAATCATCTTCGATCTCCAGCGCAGCGACACGCCCGCGCCGCCCGACCGCCGCGACAGCCTGCACGCGCCCTCGCGCGACATGGAAGAGCGCGGCGGCTACCCCGGTCACGTCGCCGAGTCGTCGCTCTACACGAAAGCCTCTCTGCACCCGCTCGTCACCGGAGCGATCATCTTGGGCGCGGGCTTCGCGCTCTCCGCATGGCTCGCGCGCTCGCGCGACGGGCGCGACGGCAACAG
>JAIVGV010000536.1 GCA_020201365.1 Acidobacteriota bacterium | reverse complement strand
TCGAAGGCGACGGGCTTCCCCATCGCGAAGATCGCCGCCAAGCTCGCCGTCGGCTACACGCTCGACGAGATTCCGAACGACATCACGAAGAAGACGCCCGCCTCTTTCGAGCCGACGATTGATTACGTCGTGGCGAAGATTCCGAAGTGGAACTTCGAGAAGTTCCGCGAGGCGGAAGACGTTTTGGGGACGCAGATGAAGTCCGTCGGCGAGGTGATGGCTATCGGGCGGACATTCAAGGAGGCGCTCTTCAAGGGTCTGCGCTCGCTCGAAGCCGTGAGACCTCTGAGACTGGCGGACGTGCCCGCCGACGAGTTGCAGCGCAAGCTCGCGCGCCCGAACTCGCAGCGCTTCTCCTACATCACCTACGCGCTCCAGCAGAACATCCCGATCGAAGAGATTCACCGCCTCTCGAAGATCGATCCGTGGTTCTTGGATCAGTTGCAACAGGTCATGCAGGTGCAGCGGCGCATCGAGGGGAAGAAACTCGAAGAGATCGCGCCGGAAGACTTGCGCGAGGCGAAGGAAGTCGGTTTGTCGGATCGCCGCGTCGCGTACCTGACGGGTCGCACCGAGTTGGAGGTGCGCGCGCACCGGAAGAGCCTCGGCATCGTCCCCGTCTATAAGCGCGTGGACACCTGCGGCGCGGAGTTCGAGTCGTTCACGCCGTACCTCTACTCGACCTACGAGGAGGAGGACGAGGCACAGCCGACCGACGCGCGTAAAGTGATGATCCTCGGCTCGGGTCCCAACCGCATCGGGCAGGGCATCGAGTTCGACTACTGCTGCTGCCACGCTTCGTTCGCGCTCAGGGACGCGGGCTTCGAGACCATCATGGTCAACTGCAACCCCGAAACCGTCTCGACCGACTACGACACGAGCGACCGCCTCTACTTCGAGCCTCTGACGTTCGAGGACGTGATGAACATCGTGGACGTCGAGAAGCCGGAAGGCATCATCGTCCAGTTCGGCGGGCAGACCCCGCTCAACCTCGCGATGCGCCTCTCGGAAGCGGGCGCGCCGATCATCGGCACTTCGCCCGACTCGATTGACCTCGCCGAAGATCGCAAGCGCTTCGGCGCGCTCCTGCGCGAGCTGCAAGTGCCGCAGCCCGAAAACGGCACGGCGGTCTCGCCCGAAGAGGCGAGGGAAGTCGCCGCGCGCGTCGGCTACCCCGTGATGGTGCGCCCCAGCTTCGTCCTCGGCGGTCGCGCGATGGCGATTGTTTACGACGAGAAGAGTCTGGACGAGTACATGCGCACGGCGGTCGAGGCTTCGCCCGAACGCCCCGTGCTGATTGATAAGTTTCTGGAGCGCGCCGCGGAGTTCGACGTGGACGCGCTCGCCGACGAGACGGCGGTCGTCGTCGCCGCCATCCAAGAGCACATCGAGGAGGCGGGCATCCACTCGGGCGACTCTTCGTGCGTGCTGCCGCCGGTGCGCGTCGCCGAAGAGCACCTCGAGACGATGCGCCACTACACGCGCGTGCTCGCGCGCGCGCTCGACGTGCGCGGTCTCATCAACATCCAGTTCGCGATCAAGGACGACCGCGTGTACGTGCTCGAAGTGAACCCGCGCGCGTCGCGCACGGTGCCGTTCGTCTCGAAGGCGACGGGCGTGCCGCTCGCGCGCGTCGCCGCGCTCGTGATGGCGCGCGTGAAGTCGCTCGCCGAGTTCAAACTGCCGGACGACTTGAGCGTGCAGCGCTTCTTCATCAAGTCGCCCGTCTTCCCGTTCGTCAAGTTCCCCGGCGTCGATCCGATCCTCGGTCCCGAGATGCACTCGACGGGTGAGGTGATGGGCGTCGGCTCCTCCTTCGGCGAGGCTTACGGCAAGGCGATGCAAGGCGCAGGGCTGACCTTGCCGTGTCGCGGCACGGCGTTCGTCTCCGTCAACGACTCGGACAAGGGGCAGGCGGTCGTGCTCGCGCGCCGTCTCGCGCGGCTCGGCTTCGGGCTGATGGCGACGTTCGGGACTGCCGCGCGCCTGCGCGAGGTGGGCTTGGACGTGGCGACGGTCTTCAAGGTCAACGAGGGGCGACCGAACGTCGTCGATCACATCAAGCAGGGCGAGATCGCGCTCGTCATCAACACGCCCTTGGGGCGCGCCTCCCACTTCGACGAGCAGGCGATCCGCCGCGCCGCGCTCCAACACAACGTCCCTTGCGTGACGACGATGACCGGCGCGCACGCGCTCGTCGAATCGATCTCCGCCTGCGGCGACGGCGGCGCGCGCCCCCGACCCGTCTCGCTGCAAGAGCTGCACGCGGTCGCGGCTGCCAACGCGCGTTAGAGTCGCCGTGTTGATCTGTCCGTTGACGCTTATGAGTCCGCATCTTGCGAAACTCCGACGTTTGATCTTCGGCTGCCTGCCGCTCGCGGCGGTCGTGTTCGCGAACGGGCAGCAGACCGCGCCGCCCGCTGGGGCGAAGGACGAGCCGTTCGAGACGCGCTGCGGCTGGTTCAGCAACCCCACGCCCGCGAACATATGGCTGTATGACAAAGACGGCGATTGGACAATCGGGGTGCAGGGCGGATATCAGGTCGAAGGTGAGTGGGAAGCGCCGGACTTCAAGCCGCGACAGTGGGTGAAGACAAACGTGGGCGAATATGGTTACGGGTGCGCATGCTTCGAGCTGAAAGTCAACGGCAAGACTCGCGAAGTGTTAGAGATCAAGAGTTCCCGCGCGCTGCCACTCTCTACGTGCCGCAAGGATCACGCGTTGAAGAGGTGGCGACACCTGTTTAAGTAAGACGA
>JAIVGV010000535.1 GCA_020201365.1 Acidobacteriota bacterium | reverse complement strand
GCCGTGAGCCCCGTGACGCGGCGACCGCGCGAGTCGGTCGCGTAGAGCTGGACGAGCACGAGGTCGGTGCGGACGGTGTCAACGATCTCGTCGTCCGCCGCGTTGGGAGTTTGTGCGATGGCGCGCGGGAGCGCGACGAGCATCGTCGCGGCGAAAAGAGAGGCGAGAGTGCGGCGGAAGATTTTTGCGGGGCGCGTGGGCGCGTGGCGGCGCGGGTGCGAGGGAGGGTGCGAGTTCATGCCGCGGCGCTAGAACAGGAAGCGCCCCAGAAACAGGATGGACAGGATCACCGCGAGCGTGATGATGATGACGACCTTAACGAGACTCATGTTCGCTCCTCTCGACCCTGAGGCAAACGAGGTCTGCGGCGAGGACTGCATTCTATCGGCGCGGAAAACGGGCTGTCAACGTATGGACGGGCGGCGGCGCGACATCTTCTTTCGTCGAAGATTTACGAAGGCGTCGCGCGAAAGTTCCCGCATCCTCGCGGCTTCCGGGGCGGGCGCGCTTCGAGTCTCCACGCGCCCGCCCGACGCGTCGGTTGACAACCGCGACGCCGCGGACGAATCTTGTGCGACGAATCTTCATGCCGCGACGAGAAGAAGTCCGACCGAGTTGACGAACGCATCTGCGAACGAGTCGCCGATCCAGTCGCGCGCCGAGACGGCGGGGGCAGCGCCGTCGCCTGCGGCGCGCCGTGCGGTCACTCGCGTTCGCCTTGTCGTGCTGACTGCTCTCGCCTTCTTTACGCTCGCGTCGCGCGCGGGCGCGCAGACGACGGAGGCGCGCGTCACGGTCGTCTCGCTCGCGCCGCCGCGCGTGCGCGTCGAGGGCGTGAGGGGCGCGGCGACGCGCGCCTGGTCTTTCCGCAACGCCGTCGGCGGGATGCTCGGTCTCGCCGGTCGCGTCGAGAAGCTGTTGCTCGCGGACGCGCAGGGGGGCGCGGTCGCGTCGCGCCAGCTCGCGCCGGGCGAGTACGAGTCGGAGCGCGAAGCCGTTAAGTTCAGTTACGAGATCAGGCTCGACCCGCCGACGGCGGCGAACGACGCGGCGCACGTCTCTTGGCTCGCGGACGCGCGGGGGGCGCTGATGCCGGGCGATCTGCTGCCGCTGCCGCTCGCACGCGCGCGCCTCACGTTCAAGCTGCCGGAGGGTTGGAAGATCGCCGCGCCGGAGAAGGGCGACGCGAAGGGCGGCGCGGCGGCTGGCGGTGAGGCGATCTCGTTTGCCGTTGAAGACGCGGAGTCGGCGATCTTTTTCGCGGGCGCCGATCTGCGCGAGCGCGTGGTGCGCGTGCGCGGGATGGAGTTGCGCGTCGCGTTCGCCGGGGACTGGGCGTTCTCGGACGAGGAGGCTGCGGAGGCGGTCGCGTCAATCGTCAAGGAGCACGCGCGGACTTTCGACGACGTGCCGCGCGCGTCAGCGCTCGTCGTCGTCGCGCCGTTCCCGCGTCAGGCGACGGCGAGCCAGTGGGCTGCGGAGACGCGCGGCGGCACGGTGCTCTACCTTTCGGGTCGCGCGCCGACGCGCCTGTCTGCGCTCACGCGGCTGGGGCTACCGCTCGCGCACGAGTTGTTCCACCTGTGGGTGCCGAACGCGCTCAGGCTCGGCGGCGACTACGACTGGTTCTACTCTATAACAAGGGAACGTTGGTCGCGGCGCTCTTCGACCTGCGTCTGCGAAAACTTACCGGCGGCAAGCGCTCGCTCGACGACTTCTACCGTTCGCTCATGCGCGACGCGCGGGCTGGGGCGCAGGGGCGCGACGGCAACGCCTTCTTGATCGCGAGGCTGAAAGAGTCACTGGGCGACAAAGAGTTCGCGTCGAGGCTCGTCGAAGGCGCGGGCGTGATCGATCTCGGCGCGGAGCTGTCGCCCTACGGTCTGCACGTCGAGCGCGTCGGCGCGCGCACGCGCGTCTCGGTCGCGAGCCAACCGAGCGGCTCGCAGCGCGACTTGCTGCGGCAGATTGGGTACAATAGTCAGCGCTGACGCGACGACCGCAGCCGCGTCGTTGGCACGAGCCATATTCAAAGAAGAATGTTGATGCCCGCCAGCCCGCAGACGCGCCGCGTCGCACAAACAATTCTCCTGCTCGCCTCCGCGCTGATCCTCGACGCGGGCTGCAAGACCATCGCGGGCGTGCGCCCGACGACCGGCGTCGTCATCGCGCGGCGCGCGCAGATTCGCAGCTCGACGGCGATAGTCGCCGCCGACCTGAAAGAAGTCCTGCGCGGCGACGTGGTGGACATCGTCGAGACGAAAGACACGCGGGCGGCGGAGGGCAGCGGCGGCGAGATCATCGAGCAGGGCGGCGAGCGCTGGCTGCGCGTGCGCACACACGACGCCGAGAGCACCGAAGGGTGGATCGAGGCGCGCAACGTGATGCCGCAGGAGCAGCTCGCGCGCTCGCAGCGCCTCGCAGAGGAGGATAAGAACACCCCGGCGCAAGCCACCGCGCAACTCCGCGCCAGCGCGAACCTCCGCCTCACGCCCGACCGAAGCTCGGACAACAACATCCTGCTCCGGCTCGAAGGCGGCTCGCACTTCGAGATCGTCGGCTGGAAGCGCGTGCCGAAGCCGAAGTCCGCCGAGCCCGCGGAGAGCGACGACGTGCCGAAGTCGGGTACGGCGCAGACGAACAGTCGCAGCCGCCGCGGAGAGAGCGATGCAGCGAAAGTGCCGGAGGAGGCGAACGAGCTTTGGTACAAGGTGCGTCTGACGCCGGACGTGTCGCCCGCGCCCGCCGGTTGGGTGTTCGGTAAGCAGGTCGAGTTGACGGTTCCGAGCGACATCATTTTCTACCGCAGCGGTCGCGAGTTCGTCGCGTGGCACAGGCTCGACGAGTCGGAGAGGGCGAGCGCGCCGGGCAAAGAGGGCGAGTCGAGCCCACAGCCCGGAAGCTGGGTGATTCTGGAAAAGGGCGACTCGGACGAGCCGAACCCAGCGGACGAGCCGGACTTCGACCGCATCTACGTCCTCGGCTACGACAAGACGCGGCAGGAGCACTACACCGCTTACCGCAGCCACGACATACGCGGTCGTTTGCCGCTGCGTATGGAGGAGAACGGCGGAAACAAGTTTTTCGTCGTGAGGGTGGAAGATGGTAAGGAAGTGAAGGATTACAGGTTCAGGATTTATAAGGACAACAACGGGCATCTGAGAACCGAGCCTCCATCAGACTTGCCGAGCAGTAATAAAAAGAGGTGAGCGCGAATCGGGAGGGGCGAGTTCTCCAGCGAATCAGCCTTTGCGCACCGCCCTAATGAGTAAAGCAGGGGGCGAAAATTTTTCGTCGTCGGCGCTTGACAAGTCTTCTTGAATCTCTATAATGCCCCTTCGCCTGAAACACGGCGGTTGACATCACCGGATTTCAAAAGCGCGTTACCGAGCCGCTTCTCTTTCAAGAGTTTCGTCGAGAGGGAGCGGCTGTTTCGTCGGCTGAAGGGGTAAAAAATTTCGGCGCGGCGGACAACCGGAGCGGGGTCTGTCACGTCAAACTCCGACGCGCTTGACAAGGTTGAGCGACTGGGTTAAAGTCGCGATTTGCCTGAGACGATAAATAGTCGGCTGTGGGCAACCGGAGAGGATGTGAGTCATCTAATTCCGGATCAGCGCAAGTGCGACCGATCTTTGAAAACTAGATAGAGCGTGTCCTGTTAAAGACCTTTGAGAGCGGTCGCGGGCGATAAAGTCCGCGGCTCAAAACTCGAGAAGAGTCATTATCGGATACTTGACCAGTAACGATAATGTTCCAGAGATACAAATTCTAACGAGAGTTTGATCCTGGCTCAGAATCAACGCTGGCGGCGTGCCTCAGACATGCAAGTCGAACGCGAAAGCTCCCTTCGGGGAGCAAGTAGAGTGGCGCACGGGTGAGTAACACGTGGGTAATTTACCTTCGGGTGGGGAATAACAACCGGAAACGGTTGCTAATACCGCATGATGCAGCGGCACCACATGGTGACAGTTGTTAAAGCGGGGGATCGCAAGACCTCGCGCCTGAAGAGAAGCCCGCGGCAGATTAGCTAGTTGGTAAGGTAACGGCTTACCAAGGCGACGATCTGTAGCCGGCCTGAGAGGGCGGTCGGCCACACTGACACTGAATAACGGGTCAGACTCCTACGGGAGGCAGCAGTCGGGAATTTTGGGCAATGGGCGAAAGCCTGACCCAGCAACGCCGCGTGAAGGATGAAGTTTTTCGGAATGTAAACTTCACAAGAACGGGAAGAATAAGTTTCAGCTAACACCTGAAACGATGACGGTACCGTTTGTAAGCTCCGGCTAACTCCGTGCCAGCAGCCGCGGTAATACGGGGGGAGCAAGCGTTGTTCGGATTTACTGGGCGTAAAGGGCGCGTAGGCGGCCAGCACAAGTCAGTTGTGAAATCTCCG
>JAIVGV010000216.1 GCA_020201365.1 Acidobacteriota bacterium | reverse complement strand
GGACACCACGTCGCCCAGAAGTTCAGCAGCACGACCTTGCCCTTGTAGTCGCCGAGGCTGATGCTTCGACCGCTAATGTCTTTGAGCGTGAGAGCCGGCGTCTTCTGCGTCTCTTGCGCGTGCGCGGCTGTCGGAGCTAACAACAGCGCGACCGTCCAAATCATTCGCCTCATGTCAGACCTCAGAACAGGTAACGGACGCCGAGCAGGACGCTCCGGTCTGTGCGAAGCACCTGCGATCCCGTGTTGCGAACCACAGGGAACTGATAGCTGCCTTCGACCACGAATCGCGGCGCGGCGGCATACTGCAATCCCGGCGCGAGGTAGAACTCTGTCGTGTCGCTTCCCGCAACGTCCTGCCCGCCGACGCGACCCGTCCCACGATGCACGAACGTCGTTTCGAGGATGGCGAACAATTCCTTGCCCGGCGTCGGGTAGTCGCGCGGGAGCAGGACGTACTCGGTATCAGTTTGAACTCGTACCTCGTGCCCCAACCGATAGCCCGCGCGCTCGGAGCGCAAAATGCCCTCGGCGTTGCCGCCGAAGATGAACCGCCCGCCCGCCTGAGAGAATGCCACGTCGAAATGTGGCGACAGCCCGCCGCTGATTGGCGATAGCTGCTGGCGGACGAACGCGGGAGCGTTAACCTGCTGCGCGCTCGGCGCATCCTTCTTTCCCGTCGGCAACTCCAACCCGAAGCGCGCGGCGGCTTGCCTGTCGCCGTAGGTTTTAACCGTCCGATAGAATCGGTACTTTCCCCACAGCGTAACGTTGCCCAGACCGGCGCCGGAGCCGGAACTTGCGCCGTCGTCAAACGACGTGCGCGAAACGGGTACTTCCGCCTCAAGCTGAACCCGCTGCGTCGGCGTGTAGGAAACACTCACGTCAAGTAGCTGCCGGTTCACTCCCAAGCCGCCGAGATGCTGCTTGATAAGGTAGAGGCGCGGGACGACCGCGCCCCCCTTGTAAACGGTCAGACCGGGACTCGTCACGCGAATCGGCGCGAGCGGTAACGTCACGGACGGGAAAGCATCGGCGTCATCGTTAGCAGGAGCAAAGGCAGACGTGAAACTCGCCTGCTGAAATCTCACGCCGTCCGTAAAGGTAGGCGTTGCGCGCAAGGCTGACGCCTTCGCTGCGCCGCCGCCCGCTCTCTTCGCCTCGCGCGGCGTGACGACTTCGCGCGCCGACCCGCCCGCGCCTTCCGTCTTCCAGCCGCCGACGACCTCTATTTGGTCGCCGGGCGCGACTCCACTTAGCACTGATTCAAGGTTCCGCCCTTCGAGCGCGAACCGTTGACTGGATGGCGAGGCGACGAGCCACCACGCCTGACCCTCGCGCTCCAACCTTCCCGTAATCGTCACTTCCGCCGCGTCGAGCGTGTAACCGGCTTTCCTTAACGCTTCTTTGAGCGCGGCGAAGGAGACGGGCTTGTCGGGCTGCGGCGTGAAGACGCCGATACCCTTCTTGATGTCCGTGACCTGAATCTCTTTCAGCTTCGGTGCGAATGACAGACGGCTCACGGCCTTCTGGATGTTGAACACTCAATTCCCGCACAGGTAGCCCGCGATGTGCATCTGCACGCGCCTGACCTCAGCCCGAGAGTTGGCGGCGCTGCCGAAGAGCAGCACCAGACCGAGCGAAATCAAAGATAACTTCCTTCGCATGTTCCCTCACTCCTGATTTAAGAACATAAACCCTTCGCGCCTCACACGCGGGCTGTCCGTCGCCCGACGCGAAAGACGCCGACGGCAGACAAGGCTCTGCCGAAAAAAGGCACACTACGGCGCTGGGCGCTTAAATCAGGAGTGCGAGATGTTGAATGTAGGCTGGCGGCGAGTGTTGCGGGTGTCCCCGCGCGGGGTCGGATCGCAGCATCGCGGCGGGAATAACAAACGCGGTCTGTGTCGCGGCGGGGTGCCGAGCGACAGAGGCGGGCGGGAAGACGCGAAGTAAAGAGGCGGTCGGAGTGGTCGCGCCTGACGAAGGACAATTTATGGCGCAGCAGAACTGCGCGGCTTTGACTTCGGGCGTTTCCTGTCGCGCGCGAGCCTTCGCGCAGCAGTCCACGCCGTCTTTCATCATCGGCATGGCGCATTCGTGCTCGCCCGAATGCAACGGCACACCGGCGGCGGCGCTGCCGCCGAGCACGGCGAGCATGAACAAAGATGTGAGCCACTTTGCCACTGCGAAACCGATTCTATTTGCTCGCCCGGAAGAGAGTCAAGCCGAAGTTCCCGCGGCGAGAAGAAGACGTCTTAAAGATCGAACCGTCTAGTCGTCTTCGGGTTCGGCGACGAAGCGGTAGCCGACGCCGCGAACGGTGAGGAGGTGTCGGGGATTCGACGGCTCGTCCTCGATGTACTTTCGGAGGCGGACGATGAAGTTGTCTATGGCGCGTGTGTCCGTGTCTTCCTGAAGCTCCCACACGTCTTCGAGCAGCGACTTGCGCGAGACGGCGCGCCCCTCCTGCTTGATCAGGTGGCGGAGCAGTTTCGCCTCCATCAGGGTGAGGCGCATCGTCTCGTCGCCGTTCCGCAGCTCCAGCCGCCCGAAGTCAATCGTCCTGCCGTCGAAGGCGAACCTGTCCTCGTCAGTCACGGACGCGCGAACGTCTTCCCGCGCCGCGCCCGCGCTGTTCTGTGCGAGGTGGAACCATTCGCGGCGGCGCAGGAGACCGTTGAGGCGCGCGATGAGGACGGACAGCTCGAAGGGTTTGGGCAGGTAATCGTCCGCGCCCGACTCGAAGCCGCGCAGCACGTC
>JAIVGV010000215.1 GCA_020201365.1 Acidobacteriota bacterium | reverse complement strand
CGGGGCGAGCCGCCCTTCCTGTTACGAAATTGTGGAGAAAAGTTGAATTTTGTTCTTGACAGCTCACAAAGAGTTGGTGTAATTTCACACACGAGTTCAAGCGGAGAAGTTCTTAATAGTTTTTTGAAAGCTGCTGGTCGCGACGTGGGGACGGGCTGTAAGACCGGGTTTTAAGTTCTGTCGGTCTCTTAGCAATCATTCTCGCCCGTGAAAACGCAACCGCCAAACCGTCCGGATCGCCCGTAGGTGACGATCTCCAGCGCCCAACAACGCCACCCTGAGTCTCCGAGCCTACCCAAAGCATTAAGCCGCGTCAGTCCCCCAAGCTGACGCGGCTCCTTTCTTTTTACGCGAAACTTTTTTGCCAAATCGCCGTCGCGTTCTCCTAACTTCACATCGCGAGCCCGCCGTCAACCTGTATGACCTGCCCCGTGATGTAACGCGCGGAGGGCGACAGGAGGAAGCACGCGATCTCGGCGACCTCCTGCGGCGTGGCGAAGCGACCGAGCGGTATCTGCTCCAACAGCTTCGCGCGGTAGCCTTCGTCGAGCGCGCCCGACATCTCCGTCTCGACCAATCCGAGCGCGAGCGCATTAACCGTCACCTTGCGGCTCGCGACCTCACGGGCTACCGCCTTCGTCAGACCGATCATCCCAGCCTTCGACGCCGAATAGTTTGACTGCCCGGCCATCCCGACGACGCCGCTGATCGAGGAAACGTTCAGGATCGCGCCGCCCTCCTCCTGCCGCAGCATGAAGCGCAACGCCGCCTTCGAGAAGTTCCAAGCGCCTTTCAGGTTCGTGTCGAGCACCGCGTCCCAGTCGTCCTCTTTCATCCTGAGGATCAACTGGTCGCGCGTGATCCCCGCGTTGTTGACGAGGAAGTCTATGTGCCCGAAGGCGTCGCGCGTCTGCTTGACCATCTCGGCGGCGGCTTCCGTGCTCGCCACGTCGCACTGGCTGCTGCGCACCGAAACGCCGAGCGCCTCGATCTCCGACTTCAACTGCTCCGCCGCCTCCGCGCTCTTCGCGTAGTTGAACGCGACCGAGGCGCCGCGCCGCGCGAGTTCCAGAGCCGTAGCGCGACCGATGCCGCGCGTCGCGCCCGTCACGATTCCTGCGCGCCCGGCGAAAGGTTTCGACTCGTCCGCCAAAGTTTCTCTCCTCCGTTTCGGTTTAACCGCCGCGCGAGAATATCAGAGCCGACGCCGCGCGCGAAAGCCGACCGAGCGCCCGCGGCCGGGTTTGCCGCCGCCGCGTTTTTGCGGTAAAGAGTTAGGTTCAATAATTGATTCAAGGGGGACGTTATGAAGCTAATCGTTCTCGGCGCGGGCTACGCGACGCGCCTGTACCCGCTCACGCTCAACCAGCCGAAGCCGCTGCTCGACGTGGCTGGCAAGCCGATGATGGAGCACGTGCTCGACCACTTCGCGGGCGTCGCGGAGATCGATCAGGTCTTCGTCGTCACCAACGCGAAGTTCGTGGGGCACTTCGAGCGCTGGGCGCAAAACTACCGCGCCTCGCGCGGAGCAAGCGCGCCCGACTTCACCATCGTCAACGACGGCTCGACCGACGACTCCAACAAGCTCGGAGCCATCGGCGACCTGAACCTCGTGCTGACGCGCGAGGGCGTTGACGACGACGTCATCGTCGTCGCCGGTGATAACCTCTTCAGCGAGAGCCTCGGAGGCTTCGCCGAGTTCGCGCGCAGTAAGGACGCGCCCGTGCTCGCCGTTTACGACGTGGGCAGCCTCGAAGAGATCAAAAAATACAACGCCATCGAGGTTGACGCCGATGGGCGCATCACCTTCTTCGAGGAGAAGCCCGCCGAACCCAAGAGCACGATCACGGGCATCGCGCTCTACTTCTACCCGAAGTCCGCGCTCCCGCTCATCCGACAGTACATCGCCGAGGGCAACAACCCGGACCAGCCCGGACGCCTCGTCCAGTGGATGTACCCGCGCACGCCCTTCTACACCTGGCGCGTGCCCGGCATCTGGTACGACATCGGCTCGAAAGAGATGCTCGAAGAGGCGAACCGCATCTTCTCGAAGAAGGCGACCGCGAACTGACACAACATGCTCGATCTCAACTTCGTCCGCGACAACTTAGACCGCGTGCGCGCCGCACTCGAAGCGCGCCGCCACCCGACCGCGCCGCTCGAAGACTTCGCGCGCCTCGACGCGGAGCGGCGTGCACGTATCGCCGAATCGGACAGACTCAACGCCGAGCGCAACGCCGCGAGCCGCGAGATCGGCGCGCTGATGAAGTCGGGGCGCAAGGACGAAGCTGAGTCGCAGCGGCGCGCGGTCGGCGAGTTGAAGGAGAAGATCGCCGATCTGGATCGTCAGCGCGACGAAGCCGAGTCGAAGATGCGCGAGCTGCTCTCGACGCTCCCGAACGTCCCGCACGAGAGCGTGCCGGTCGGCGCGGACGAGTCGGCGAACAGGGAGATCAGGCGCTGGGGCACACCGCCCGCATTCGACTTCGACGCGAAGGATCACGTCGATCTCGGCACCGCGCTCGGCATACTCGATCTCGAACGAGCCTCGAAGATCGCGGGGGCGCGCTTCTCGATCCTCAAGGGCGCGGGCGCGCGGCTCTCGCGCGCCCTTGCCAACTTCATGCTCGATCTGCACACGCGCGAGCACGGCTACGAGGAGACGCTGCCGCCCTTCATCATCAACAAAGATTCGCTCTTCGGCACGGGGCAGTTGCCGAAGTTCGAGCAGGACTTGTTCAAGCTCAGAGACGAACGCGAGTTG
>JAIVGV010000534.1 GCA_020201365.1 Acidobacteriota bacterium | reverse complement strand
GGCTTCTATCGCGCCGGTCTCGACGCCGCCGCGCGCCGCGTGCCGCGGGCGGGCTTGGCGTTCGGGCTGCGCCGCGACGCGCGCGGCTTCTTTAAGCGCTCGTGCCCGGTCGCGTCGAGCGGCTGATCGTTCAGCACGGAGCGCATGCGCACCTGGTTGGTGAGCGTCTCCAGGTACGTGTCGAAGGAGCGCAGGAGGAAGCCGTGCCTCGCCGAGCCGTGGCTCGAGACTATCTCGCGGGCAATGTCGCTGAACTCGTCCCAGTCCTTGTACATGAGGTAGTGCATCGTCTGCCGGCGGAAGGCTTGGAGCCCGCTCAGGAACTCCTTGCTCGCCTCCCCGTCCGGAAACTCCGCGGCGCGGCGCGCGAGGAGCGCGAGCGCGGACAACTCGCGGAGCAGTGTGGACGACTCGTTGAACCTGACCCGGTAGTCGTCGAACAGGAGTTCGCCGCTCACCGCCGGATCGAAGACGCGCGCGAGGTTGAGGAGCAGCTGCTGGAAGCAGTTGCTCAGCAGCCCGTGCGCCCTCATGAACTCGGCGCGCATCGCGGAGGTGCCGCGCCCCTCGGCGAGCGCCGCGAGGTCGTGGCCGAAGACGGCCTTCAGCTCGTGGCGGAGCGCGAAGCTCATCGCGTCGAGCGCCTCGCGCAAGCCCCCCTGCGCGCCCTTGATCTTCGCGGCGCGTGTCTCGACGAAGCGCACCAGCGCGCGCGACTCGCTCTCGGCGAGCGCCAGGGCGGCGAGCGTCACCGCGGGCGACCCGCCTTCGCGCACGTTGATCTCCACGATGCGCATGATTTCGAGCTGGCGCGAGAGCGACGCGAAGACGTGCCCGGCCGCCTCCTGCGCGCCGCGGCTCTTGATGCCCTTCAGGAGCGAGTCGAGCCGCCTTCGCAGGCGGCTGGTGGCGCGCTCGAGCGCGGCTGGCTCGCGCGCTTCCGTCGGCGGGGGGAAGGGCAACGGCGCGGCTGCGGCGAGGTTCGTACTCGCGTGGGTTGTGATAGACATCTCTTGGGCACCACCGTCAGGAGCGGGTCGGCGGCGGACACTTGCAGGGTCGCCGCTCGTCAGCCGGGGGCTATAACAAGCCGCGTGCCGCGGGGTGAGCCGTCGTAAGCCCCAAGAAATCGGGCGCGCCCGCGGGCGTCCGGGCGTGCGCGCCGGTCATTCTGGGGGCGGCTCTCATTCTGGCACGCAATCGGTCACGCCGCGCCGGCATCGGGGCGCACGTCAGGTCGGAGCGCGGGGCGCCTCCGAGGAGTGGCGGGAGCGGGGCTTGAAGCGGCGGGCGCGGGTGTGTTACGAGTTCGCCGTGCTAAATCTCTCCGTGGCCTCCGAGGTGATCCCATGACGAAAACTCGTGCGACCGTCTTCTCCGTGCTCCTTCTCGCGCTGACCTGCTCCGCCGCCAGCGCCCAGGCGAGCAAGCCGCAGACGCCGCAGCGCGACATCTCGACGCGCGAGTTGGAGCGCGTCAACTGGATGGAGTTTCGCGACTACGTGCCCGCGCGCATCCAGACCGTCTTACTCCCGACGGGCACGCTCGAACCGCACGGCGTCATCAACAACGGCGCGGACATCACCGCGCCCGTGGCGATGGCGCGAAAGGTAGCGCCGCGCGTCAACGCGATGATCGCGCCCGCGCTCCCTTACGGCATGACGGGCAGCCTTGAAGCCTATCCGGGCGCGTTCCAGATCACGGAAGCCGCGTACCGACCGTTCGTCAAACAGATCATGGAGGGCTTGGTCAAGGACGGCTTCAAGAACATCATCGTCCTGAACGGTCACGGCGGCGGGCAGACCGCCGTCTTGAACTCCGTCGCGGCGGAAGTCTCCGCCGAACATCACGTCCGCACGCTCGTCATCAACTGGTGGTCGTTCGCTTCGGACGTGACGAAGGAGGTCTTCGGCGAGGACGGCGGTCACGCGGGACTCAACGAGACCGCCTACGTGCAGGCGGTTGACCCAAGTCTCGTCCACCCCGAACGCTACAACGCCGACATGGCCACCGCCTTCCCGCCCGCGGGCACCTGGTCTGCGACGCCGTTCCCCTCGTCAATCGGGCTCTACCAGCCGGGGCAGGGCTACCCGAAGTTCGATCAGAAGAAGGCTGACGAATACTTCAACAAGGTGAACGACAAGGTCGCCAGCCTCATCAACGAGGTCATACGCAAGTGGGACATGGCGGGGCTGTGAAGCGAAGGATGAAGGCGGAAGGCTGAGGGATGAAGTGAAGAAAAGCGCGGGTCGTCGCCTGTGGCGCGCTTTTCATCCGCGCCGGGTTGTAGTTGAATAATCCGCACGCGCTCTAACTAGATCAGTTTCGCTTCGCCAACGAACAGACCATGAAAAGAAGAGACCTGTTGAAACTCGCCGCGCCCGCGCTCCTGTGCGCGTTCGTGCTGAGCCCGCTCCGCATCACGACGAACGTCTCCGCGCAGCAGCGCGCCGACGACGCGGACGTTGACGCGCGCATCGTCAAAGAGGAGACGGACAACTCGCAGATCATGCGCACGCTCCACTTCTTCACGGACGTTTACGGTCCGCGCCTCACCGGCTCGCCTAGCTTGAAAGCGGCGGGCGAGTGGGCGGTGAAGCAGATGCAGCAGTGGGGCTTCGAGAACGCGCACCTGGAGCCGTGGAACTTCGGTCATCCGGGCTGGGTCAGCGAGCGCGCGTCGGGCTTCATCCTCGCGCCCGTCAAAGACTCGCTCGTCTTCGAGGTGCTCGCGTGGACGCCTTCGACCAACGGCGCGGTCACGG
>JAIVGV010000533.1 GCA_020201365.1 Acidobacteriota bacterium | reverse complement strand
TCTCCGATCCGCGCAAAGACGTGAGGACGCTCCTGCGCGCCTACGCCCTCCTGCGCCGCGCCGCGCCCGACGTGCCCAAACTTGTGCTCGCCGGACTGACGATGCCGACGCGCGAGGACTGGGGGCTCGCCGAGTCGCTCGGAGTGGCGGGGTTCGTCGAGAGGCGCGAGGGCGTGTCGCACGCTTCGCTCGCCGATCTCTACCGCGGGGCGTGCATGTTCGCGCTCTCCTCGGTCGAGGAGGGGCTGGGGCTCCCGTTGATGGAGGCGATGGCGACGGGGCTGCCGGTCGTCAGCACGCGCAGCGGGGGTCCCGAGACAATCGTCGCCGAAGGCGAGACGGGATACCTGACGCCGGTCAGGGACGCGGAGGCGATGGCGGAGAAGATGCGCGCGCTGCTCGCCGACGCGCGCGCGCGCAGGCGCATGGGCGAGCGGGCGCGGCGCATCGCGGAAGAGCGATTCTCGTTAGAGACGGCGGGAAGGGTGATCGTCGAAAAGTACGACGAGTTGCTGTCCGGCGCGCGTTGAGTGAGCGAGCGTCGCCGCGGCGTCGGTTCGGACAGGTCGTCCCGGGCGGGTGTAGTGTGTGAACGTCGTCTCCTTCATCGAGAGGCTGCGAACCAGCCGCCGCGCGACACGGCTGCGCCGGGCTTTGGGCATCGGCGATCCGGGCGCGGGGGTCGTCTTCTCGCGCATCTACGAAAAAAATCTGTGGGGCGATCCGGAGTCGCGCTCGGGCCGCGGCTCGACGCTGGCGCGCACGGTCGTCATCAGGTCCACGCTGCCCGCCCTGCTCGAAGGCTTCGGCGCGCGCTCCCTGCTCGACGCCGCCTGCGGGGATTTCAACTGGATGGCTTTGGTTGATCTGGGTGGCGTCAGGTACGTGGGCGTTGATGTCGTGCCCGGACTGATCGAGAGGAACCGGCGGCTCTACGGGGGCGAGAACCGGGAGTTCCTCCTCGCCGACATCACGCGCGACCCCCTGCCGGAAGCCGATGTCGTCCTGTGCAGGGACTGTCTCATCCACCACTCGCTCGACGACGCCCTCGCCGCCGTCCTCAACTTCCGACGGAGCAACTCGCGCCGCCTGCTCGCCACGACTCACCCGGCCGTGCGCCGGAACCTAGACGTCCCGACCGGCTCGTGGCGCCCGCTCAACTTACAACTGCCGCCCTTCGGCTTCCCGCCGCCCGCGCGGCTGCTCACCGAAGACGCAGGGTTGGGCAAGTGCTTGGGGCTGTGGGAACTCGAGAGCCTATGACGGAGTCTCCCGCGAGGCGCGGACGGCTTCCGCCTTCTGACGCGCCGCCGCCCCGGACGACGACGAGAAGCGGAGTCCTCCGGCGTCACGGAAAGTCACCTGCCTCAAGGCGGCGCGCGCGAGCATTCCGGCGCACCGCCCCCAGATGACCGCGCCGCCGACGGCGTCCTTCAAGGGGTCGCGCCGGAAATGCTTGGCGTAGTAGCGCCAGATGCTCTTGTGCAGTTCGACGATCATCGAGAACGGCACCTGGCGGCTGCTCCCGGCGATGTGGTGGAGCACGCGCAGAGCCGGGTGGTAATGAACCTTCCACCCGGCGCGGCTGGCGCGCAGGCAGAAATCAATGTCCTCGATGTACATGAAGAACTGTTCGTCGAGCCCGCCCACGTCGTCGAGCAGCGCCCGGCGGTGCAGCAGGCAGGCGCCCGAAACCCAGTCCACCTCTCGGAGCTTTCGGTGATCCCAGTCCGTGTGCAGGTACGTGCGGCTGTACCGGTTTGTCGGGAACAGTCTGGTGAGGAGCGAGTAGCGGTTGAAGAACGCCGTGTTGTAGGAGGGGAAGGAGCGGCAGGAGAGCTGGACGCTCCCGTCCGCGTTGAGCACCTGCGGACCGATGATCCCGACCTCGGGCTCTTCCTCGAAATGGCGCAGCAGCTCGCTCACGTCGCCGCCGACTATCATGGCGTCAGGGTTCAGCCACATACAGTAGCGCCCCGAGGTGCTGCGCAGCCCGGTGTTGACCGCCGCGGAGAAGCCCAGGTTGCGGTCGTTGCGGACGACGCGCGTGCGCCCGCCCGCCGCCCGCGCCAGCGCGACCGTGCCGTCGTCCGAGGCGTTATCCACCACGCAGACCTCGTACTCGACGTTCCTTAAATGCTCCCCGAGCGACTCCAGACATACGGGCAGGTGGCGCGCGGAGTTGTACGTGACGATGATGACGGATAACTGCATAAGGTGCTGCGCCTACGGGACGGGCGCGGGCTTCGCCTTCGTGCGCCGCTCGCCGCTCTGGCGCGCGCGCTTGAGAACATCTTCGTAGAGGAGCTGTAGCTCGCGCGCCTGCCGCCGCTCGTCGAAGTGGCGCTCGGCGCGCTCCCTGCCCGCCCTGCCCATCGCGGCAGCCTTCGACGGGTCACGCAGCAACTTGAGGATCGCGTCAGCCATCCGCCGGGGGTCACGCGGCGGCACCAGCAGAGCCGTCTCGCCCTCGACGCAGACCTCTCGCGCCCCGCCGTGGTTCGTCGCCACGACGGGCTTTCCCGCCGCCATCGCCTCCGCGAGCACGAGTCCGAAAGACTCAGGTCTGGTGGAGGCTGAGACCAGGATGCTCAGCGCCGCGTGCACCTCAGGCATGTCGTCTGGAGCGTAGCGCCAGCCGGTGAAGTTGACCACGTCTGTCAGTCCGAGTTCGCCCGCGAGGCGCAGCGCGAGACGCGCCACCTCCTCCTGCCCCTCCACCTCCCCGCCGCAGATGACGTAGCGAGCCTCGGGGAACTCCTCCCTGCAC
>JAIVGV010000532.1 GCA_020201365.1 Acidobacteriota bacterium | reverse complement strand
ACGCCGATGTGGAGACCTGCGCGCCGAGGGAGACTTGCGGCAGCGTCGCGTTCATGTCTATGAGCTGACCCGGCGCGAGCAGGCGCGGGTTCTCGATGTTGTTGGCGGCGGCGATTGACTGCCAGTCGCCGCCCTTGCCCTGACCGTCCGCGAGCGACTGAAGGTTGTTGCCCTGCGGCGCCTCCGTCAGCGGTCGCGTGCCCGGCGTCTGCGCGCCCGCCGGATTCGCGCCGAGGTCTTTGATCGTGAACTCGGTGATCTTCTGCTGCGTCAGGTTCACCGTCATCGAGGCGCGCAAGGGGTGACCTTCGCTCGAAAAAAATTCCAAGTTCTCTTCCAAAGACTCCATCAGCCCGTCGAACTGGAATGAGCCCCACACGAAGCGCACCGAAGGCGGCACGAACTTGCTGCCCTCTTTGGTCGGCGTGATGAAGTAGGCGACCTTCTGCGTCAACTTGCGCACGTCGTCCACCTGCTCGACGCCTTCGGGGACGGGCTGCGTGATGTCGAACCAGAGTGTGAGCGTCAGCTTCGTCGTGCCCGCGCCGACGAACTGGCGGGCGGGCGTGCCCTTCTGATCGCCCGCGCCCGAAGGCGTCTGAATCTGGTTCGCGAACGCGACCTTCAAGGACTCCGGGTTGAACTGCACCTTCGCCCACTTGTCCTTGTTGATCTCGTTCTTGAAATCCGCGTCCAACTGCCGGAGTTCTGCTTTCTCTAATTTCACCGACTCGGGCATCTGTAAACCTCGGTGACGGGTGACAGGCAAAACCACCGTCGCGCTTTCAGGTGCTTCTCGCTCCTCACGCGCCGCTCGTGTCGTCCTGATCTTTGAGCGTCAGAGACTCGTAAGACAGTTGCAGCTCCTCGATGGCGACCATGCCGTCCTTCGCGTTTAAGGGCGGCGCTTTGAGCTTGACGGGGACGCAGCGCGTGAGGCGGAAGCGGGCGCGCTCGGTCGTGCGGTCGGGGGCGAAGACGATCACGTCGGCGTCGGCGCGCAAGGCAGGCTGCGTGAGCATCAAGTCCATCCACTTCCAGAGGTCGAAGGTCGAGGTCATGCCGCGCTTGAGTGTGACGTTGCCGTAGTTGTAGGGTCCGGTCAGGCGGATCTGCTTGCCGTTGTTGCCGCCCTCGCGGATGGTCTTCACGTCCATCGTCAACTCCAGCCCGTCGCACTCCGAAAAAGCCGCGTCGCAGACCTGCATCGCCACGCCGTCCACGCGAATCTCGACCGCGAAGTTGAACGCGACGAACGGGTGATGCACAGACTCGTTCGCGGACTTGCCCTCAGCCACTCGTGGTCACCTCCGTCACGAACCCGCGGTCGCCCGTCTGCACGAGCCGGATCGTCATGAACGTCAGAGGCTGCGACGGCGCGACGCGCAGCTCGACGATGAAACGCCCCTCCTCGACCGACTCCGGCGTGTTCAGCCCTTCGTCGGTGATCACGCGATAAGACGACGACGCGGTCGCGCCCGCGAACGCGCCGCGCGCGAACAAACGATCGAGCGCCGCCTCGAAGCCGCGCTGCACGAGACGGCGGAACGCCGGGCTGTTCGGCTCGAAGACGTAGGTCGCGCCGTCGCGCAGCGCGAGCCGCCGGAGCAGTATGAGCAGGCGGCGCACGCTCAGCTCGCGCAGCTCCTCGTCGGCGCTCAGCGTGTCGGCGTTCAGAGCGAGGAAGCCGCGCGGCTCGTGGCGGACGACGTTGATCTGCGCGAGCTGCAGATCGAGCAGGCGTTCGCGCGAGACGGGCGGCGCGAGCGCGACGACGCCCGCGAGCGGCTCGTTGGCGGGCGCGATCCACGCGCCGCGCGCGACGGTGCGGGCGGCGATCATGCCGCACGCGGCGCCGTCGGGCGGCGAGGTGCGGAACTTCTCCACGTCGAACGGATCGCGCCCCGTCAGCCACGGGTGGTAGAGCGCGCAGTAGCTCAGCGCGGACTTCTCGCCGCCGTCGAACACGGGCACGCGCGCGGCGACGCGCTCGCCGCGCGTCGCGGCGTGTTTGAGCGTCGCCGCGTGTTCGAGCGACTTGTCCTCGCGGTAGTGCGCGGGCAGAGAGAGCACCGCCGTCATGTCCGCGCGCGCGGCGCACACGCGCGCGAGCGCGCGCTGGACGGCGAGCAGGTCTGCGTCGTCGTAGTCGGCTTCGTCAATCACGTGCCAGCGCGCGGAGGCGCGCACGCGCACGACCGCGCCGTTAGACCAGTCGCCCGTCTCGATCTCGGTCGCGCCGGTTCTCTCGTCACATTCGATCTCGAACTCGGCGCGCACGCGGTAGTAGTAGTCGCCCGCGCCGCGACCGTAGAAGGTCTGGCTCGTCTGCGCGCCGGCGTAAACCTCGGTCGAGTCCGCGAAGTCGTAATCGCCCGACTCTTCGAGGACGAAGCGCTTGAGCCGGAGATCGGGATCGTCGTCCGGCGTCAGCTCCCAGGCGAGCGTGTACGTGCCCGTCTCGCTCGCACCCCTTTCGGGCGTGACGCGCGGGCGCGGGAAGGCGCGGACGCCGCAGTTGAGGAAGTGACCGAGGCGCGGGCGGCGCGCGAGCGGGACGAAGCGCGGAGGGCGGCAGTCGCGGAAGTGCCACCATTCGGGACGCGGGAAAGGGCGCGAGGGCGCGGGCGGTCGCGGCTCGTCGGCGTCCGCCGCGTACCAACCGCGGTGCACGGCGTCGGGCGCGGAGATGATCGTGACCTCCTCGACGGAGAGCGCGGCGTGAAGCCCCGCGAGCGGGCGCGTCCGATTCTCGGGGGCGAGGTAGCGTATGAAG
>JAIVGV010000531.1 GCA_020201365.1 Acidobacteriota bacterium | reverse complement strand
ACCTCGACGCCCATCAGCCGGAGCAGGTTCACCATGTCCGCGGCTTCGACCGGACGAGGCGTGTCGCCGGGGATGACGTATGCGGCGGGTCCCTCGTTCGCGGCTTTCGCCACCGAGCGCTTGCTCTTCACGTAGAAGTTGTCGAGAAACTTCTCGCGGTTGCGCGCCGTGTAGTTCATCGCGAGGAGCACGCCCGACTCCTGCATGTTCACGTTGTTGCGCATAGACCACTTGACGCGCGGCAGCGGCGGGTTCGGGCGAAACCAGTCGCGCTGCGATTCCGCGCCCACGGTGCGGTCGCGCGTGTCGGCGCCGCCGTTGCCGAACGTCTCGTAGAAGCGACCGATGGCGTTGTGACCGTTGGCGACGTAGAACATGTAGTTCGGAGCCCAGCCGTCGTAGAAGCCGTGCGTCCACACGCCGGGCACGCCGCGCTTGGTCATCTCCTCGATCTCGTAGTAGGCGAGGTCTTGCCACTCGTCAACGACCAGAGGATCGAGCCAAGCGTTGTAAGGACCCGTGCCCGTCGAGGTGTACATGAACGGGACTGACTCGTGCAGGTCGTGCAGGATCGTCGGGTGGTATTCGAGAAACGTCTTCATCTGGTTGCGCGTCAAGGCGAGCGCCATGCCGAGCCCGTCGCGGTTGTTGTCGTGCGCGACGTACTTGCCCCAGTACAAAAGATTCGGCGCGTTCTTCCCCGGATTCGCCTTGCGGTAGTTGTAGGTGTCAACCATCATGTCGCGCCCGTCCACTTCGAGCGCGGGCGTGATCAGAACGATCAGGTTGCGACGAATCTCCTGCATGAAAGGCGACTCGTCAACCGCCAGGCGATAAGCCAGCTCCATCAGCATTTCGGGCGAGCCGGTTTCGGGCGAGTGGATCGACCCCGAAAGCCAGTACATCGCCTTGCCCTCGCCGACGAACTGCCTCGCCTGCTCGTCGGTCGTCCGGCGCGGGTCTGCGAGGCGCGCGGTGATCTCTTTGTAACGATCCAGCTTCGCCAAGGTATCCGCGTCGCTGATCGCTACGAGCAGTTGCTCGCGCCCCTCCTCCGAACGCTCCGGCGCGGTGAAGACTTTGACGCGGGGGCTGGCGGAGGCTAACGCGCGGTAGTAACGGTAGAGGTCTTTCGTGTAGGTCAGCTTGTTCGGCGCGCCGACGACGTAGCCCAGTATCTTGTCGGGCGAGGGCACGGTCGCCGACGCCGGCAGGTGGTCAACGAACTCGGTCAGAAAATATTTTTCCGTCGTGTACTCTTTGATCTTCGCGCCGTATGCCTCGTCGTTCCCCGTCGGCGAGGTGACGTCCGGCGAAGAGGCGACCGGCGCGGCGGCGGCGGGCGCCGTCGCCTTCGTCGCGGCGGGGCGCGGCTTCCTCTGCGCGTTGACGTTCGGCGTTAAGGCTGCGAGTAGCGCGCAGGCGAGCGCAGGCGTGAGCGTGCGTGCGCGTGGGCTCTGTCGGAACATGGGTCTCCTCCGTTTGCGGGCTGACAGCCGGGAAGGGCGTTTGAATTGAAAGCGCGGAGATGATAGATCAAGGCGGCGAGATTACAAACCATTTTTACGACGATGAAAACTTCCCCCCTCCTTGCCGCCTCGTTCGCCCTCGCGCTCGCCGCGACCGCCGCGACGCCGCGGACTCAGACGCAAACCATGAAGACACCTACGCGACCGCGCGCGCGCGACGCAGGCGTGCGCGTCGGCATCCTGCCCACCGGGGCTTTGAACGCGATCACGGACGTTCCCGGCGTGCGCGTCGGTCACCAGACCGTCGTGCGCGGCGAGCAGGTGCGCACGGGCGTGACGGCGATCCTGCCGCACGGCGGCAACCTCTTCCGCGAGAAAGTGCCCGGCGCGGTTACGGTCGGCAACGGCTTCGGCAAGCTCGCCGGCTCGACGCAGGTCGAAGAGCTCGGCGAGATCGAGACGCCGATCCTTCTAACCTCGACGCTCGCCGTGCCGCGCGCGGCGGACGCGCTCGTCGAGTACATGCTCGGCTTACCCGGCAACGAGGACGTGCGGAGCGTGAACCCGCTCGTCGGCGAGACGAACGACGGGACGTTGAACGACATACGCAGTCGCCCCGTCACGCGCGACGACGTCTTCGCCGCGATCCGCAACGCGCGCGAGGGCGCGGTCGAAGAGGGCGCGGTCGGCGCCGGCACGGGGACAATCGCCTTCGGCTTCAAGGGCGGCATCGGCACGTCGTCGCGCAAGCTCCCGCCCGCGCTCGGCGGCTACACCGTCGGCGTCCTCGTGCAGACGAACTTCGGCGGCGTCCTCACCATCAACGGCGCGCCCGTCGGTCGTGAGCTAGGCAAGTATTATTTGAAGGAGGAACTCGAACGCGCGAACCCGAACCCGCGAGCTTCGTCGTCCGACGCGCGCCCGCCTGATCTTAACGACCGGGCTGACGGCTCGTGCATGATCGTCGTCGCCACGGACGCGCCCGTTGACGCGCGCAACCTCCGGCGCATGGCGAAGCGCGCGTTGATGGGGCTCGCGCGCACGGGCGCGGCCGGCTCGAACGGCAGCGGCGACTACGTGATCGCCTTCTCGACCGCGCCGGAGTTGAGAGTCCGCCCGCAGAAGCCGGACGAGCTGTACCGCCCGCGCGACGCGCGCCTGCTCTCGAACGACGCCATGTCGCCGCTCTTCCTCGCCGTCGTCGAAGCGACCGAGGAGGCGATCTACAACTCGCTCTTCCGCGCCGAGACCGTGACGGGCAACGGTCACACCGTCGAGGCGCTGCCGCTCGAACGCACGCTCGAAAT
>JAIVGV010000530.1 GCA_020201365.1 Acidobacteriota bacterium | reverse complement strand
GCTCATGGGGGTAAGTCTCCTCGCGTGCGGCGCGCGGCGTCGTTGCGGCGCGGCTCGTGTTCGATGATGGACTGCGGCGCGCGGGTTTGTCCAATTCTTCGCGGGCGCGGGAGGCGCGGCGCGCAAACTGTTCCGCCCGGCGCGTCAGAAGATCGGCTGGGCGCGCTCGCGGCGGAAGCAGCGACCCTGGGCGTCGCGGCTGCCGAGATCAATCGCGCCCTTGATGAAGTCCGCGACGAAGTCGAAGGTGCACATGTTCGCGCCGACGGGCGCGGAGCCGTCGTCGGCGAAGGTGTAGGAGGCGGCGCACGGGTTCTCGTTCGCGTCGGCGAGCGCGAGCCGCGTCCCGCCGGACGTCAACTGCGGCTTGCGGTGCAGGAGCTGCGGGCGCAGGGAGAAGATCTCGACGCGACCGCGCGAGCGCGCGTCGGTGAGCTGCGCCTGGTTGAAGAGGTAGTTGAAGGCGGAGACGGAGTTGGCGAGCAGGTAGTTGGCGGGCGCGCCCTGCCGCTCTTCGGGCGAAGCCTCGACGAGGATGACGTGCGTCGCGCCCCAGAGCACCGCCGCCTCGACCGGGCTGTTGTGCGCGAACCCGCCGTCGATCAGCTCGGCGAGCGTCGCGGGGCGCGCGCCCGCGCCGTCGCCGCCGAGCTTCGCCGTGAGCGCGCGCGGCTCGAAGACCGGGAAGATCGAGCTCGATCCGATGACGACGTCCATCAGCTTGTCGCGGTACTGCGGGCAGCGCAGGTTACGGAAGCGCGAGTCGCGCTTGATGATCTCGTCGGACGACTCCGCGCTCGGCACGTCCGCGGCGTGCGGGTCTGCCGACGCGACGCGCGCCTCGTCGTCGCGCTGGTGCGCGTCGGCGTGATCGAAGTAGAAGTACCAGTCACTTGCCGAGTCAGCCTTCGCGGCTTCGGCGCAGGGGTCGCCGGAGCTGCTCGCGGCGGAGGCTGACGCGGCTTCGTCGGTCGGGAGACTCATGCTCGTGATGACGAGATCGCGCGTGAGCCAGTCGCCGGCTTTGTCGCCCGCGACGATCTTTTGCGAGAGGTCGTCGAGCCGCGCGACGTCCGTCGCGCCGCTGACGGCTAAGTCTTTGTGCAGCGCGCGCACGAGCGCGGGCACCTTCTGCGCCATCGCCTTCTGGATTCCGGCGGAGTCGGAGAGCGAGTCGTAGTGGAAGAGCGAGAGCGAGAGCTGGAAGGCGACGATTGCCGCGAGCGTCGCGGAGAGGCGCAGCAGGAGTCGGCGGCGGAAGACGAGGAGGCTGCGCGCGTTCTTGCCGCTGGGGATGATGTCGTAGTCCATCGGTCGCCAGCCCGCGAACTTCTTGTAGCCGACGAAGAGCAGCGCGCCGCCGACCGCGGCGAGGCTCAGGACGGTGAAGATCGAGCCGAGCGTGGCGAACATCCAGAGGTGGTGGACGACGTGATCCTTGCCGAGCCGACCCAGCTCGTCCCACTGGCGCATGAAGAACAGTCGCACGGCGACCGCCTCGGCGACGACGAGGGCGGCGAAGATGGCGAGCGACGCGCGCCACCAGCGCCGGCTGAAGGTGTCGTAGATGCGCACGGCGATGATGACGAAGACGAGTTCGGCGGCGGCGATGAGCGGCGCGGCGACGTACTGCGCGTGCATCCAGGGCGTCCAGTCGAAGAAGGCGACGGGCGTCTCAAGGACGGCGAGACCGAGCATCGCCCAGCCCGCGTGCTTCCACCAGGCGCGCGTCGGGTCGGCGAAGAGGCGCGCGGAGACGACGGCGAAGAGCACGATGACGGGGACGATTGCCCACGCGCGCAGGCGCGTCGCGGCGAGCAGCGCGGCGAGCGCGAGCATCGCGACGGCGATCTTGCCCGTGTGCCGGTGCCAGTTGATCTTTTCGGGCGCGAAGAGGCGCACGCAGAGGATGAGGAGGATCGCCTGGAGCAGCCCGACGAAGAGCCCGATCGTCGCGGGGAAAGGTCCCCACGGCTCGAAGAAGGTGCGCTGGTTGAAGTCCTCCCAGGTGCGTTCGAGCGCCGTCATGCCGTGCGGATCGCGCGTCAGCCCGAGCGCGACGCAGAGCGCGTTGATCGCGCCGCCGGAAGTTCCGACGACGAGATCAATGTCCACCTCGCGGTTGCCGTCCTTGTCTGTGTAGGCGTCCAGCTCGTCCTCGATGGCGCGGATCGCGCCGAGCTGGTAGGCGCACTTCGCGCCGCCGCCCGAGAGCACGAGCGCGACGCGGGTGCGCGGATCGGCGCGCTTGAGCGTGCGGAGCTTCCCGACGATCTGTTCGAGCGTGAGGAACTGCTCGTCGCCCTGCGTCTCGGGGAGCCGTAGCTTGTCGAGCCAGCCGACGACGCGCACGTAAGACTGCTGCCAGTCGTCGCGCGGCTCGTAAACCTTCCACAGGCTCTCCTCGCCCGCCTTCGCCCGCGCGCCGCGCCTGAACTCCGCGCCGTAGGACTCGAAGAGCTGCCGCAACTCTTCGCGGTGCTCCTTGAAAGTCGGGTGGACGAGAATGACGTCCTGCGGGATGAGACCTTCCTCGCCTTCGAGTTCGGGGATGGGCACGGCGACGGCGAGCGGCTCGCCCGGCTTGCCGTTGACACCGGGCGCGCGGGGAATCTCCGAGTCGTCTTTGACGAACGCGACGCGCACGTCGCCGTCCGGATCGTCCGCCAACAGCTCGCGCACCGACTGGTTGTGATCGTAGCTCCACTCGATCTCCTCCTTGCTCACGTCTATGCCGTAGCGTTCGCGCAGGACGTACTGCGGCAGGATGTAGCCG
>JAIVGV010000529.1 GCA_020201365.1 Acidobacteriota bacterium | reverse complement strand
GTACAGGCTCTGGGTGCGTTACGCGGACTGGGTCGGTAGGACGGAGTTCTTCACCGCGGCGATCACGCAGGGCGGTCGCGCCGTCCTGCGCCACGAGTTCGGCGCGCGCGATCTCATTGACGCGCACGACGAGACGGCGATGTACTGGCAGTGGGCGTTCGCCTGGGACGCCGCGCCGACCGTGCAGCTAGAGAAGGGGGCGGCGGTCGTCTCGCTCGTCGTCGAGCGCCCGGCGGAGGCGCGCCGCCACGTTGACTGCTTCCTGCTCACGAACGATCTCGCGTTCGTGCCCGAAGGCAGGCGCAAGCCTGAGTTCGCGGCGCAGCGCGTGCTGCGCGAGCAGACCGAGCGCGCGTCGAGACTCGAACCGCTCGTCGGCGCGGATTCGTCAGGCGCCGTCCCCGCGTCGTGGCGCAGACCCCTCGTCGCGGGGCGCGACTTCTTGATGCCCTGGAACATCTGGAACGGCTACTGGTCGCTGCTCGACAAGCCGCCGCAAGAGCGCCCGCTCTACCCGTTCAACGCCGACAAGCCGGAAGAGTTCATCGCCGCCTACAAGGGCGCGCGCGACGTGCCCGTCTTCTCCTCGCCGCTCGTCGTCCCCGTCATCTACGTCAACGATCTGCCCGCGCTCTTGAAAGAAGGGAGCCCTTTCGTCCGCTACCTGCGCGAGACGCGCGCGCCGTTCGCCGTCAACATCAACTACGGATCGGCGACGCTCGACGAGGCGCAGGGGCAAGCCGCCTGGAAGCTGCTCAACGAGGACTTTCGCGATCAGTTCCTGGGCTGGATTTCCGGCGAGAGCGTCGGCTACGTCTTCAACCCCGAAGAGGTCGCCAAGCTGAATCTGAATGCGAAGACGCCGCGGCGCGAGCTGCTCGAAGCGAACCGCAAGTATTTCACCGACGCGCTCGCGCGCAAGTGGGGCGCGTTCTTCCACACGGAGACCGGCGCGCGCTGGGACAAGCTCATCGCCGCGCAGTCAACCTCCTCGACCTACTTCGCGCACGCGCTCGCGCGCTGGGGCTCGCGGATGATCGGCATGGAGACGGCGGCAGTCATGCCGAACACGGCGATGCGGATCGCGTTCGAGCGCGGCGCGGCGCGGCAGTACGGCGCGGCGTTCCTCTACTACCACGCGCCCAACTTCGGCGACGCCGCGCTCATCTTCACCCATCAGATGAGCTACGCCGGACCCGACTTCTTCTACCACACGCGCTACGGCGCGACGATGGGTCCCTCGCTCTCCTGGTATCGCAAGAACTATTACCTCCACTACATGGCTGGCGCGTCGGCGATCTACCTGGAGCAGGGCTTCGATCAGTTCTTCAAGCCGGGTCCGGGCGAGCACCCGTTCCAGCTCAACCCGGTGGGCCGCGTCACGGACGAGTTCGTGCGCTTCGCGGAGCAGCACAAGGATCGCGGGACGCCCTACACGCCCGTCGCGTTCCTGCTCGACCCGGCGCACGGGTACGATCCGACCGACTACCCGCAGTGGTCTTACGGCGTCGTCCCGCAGGAGCGGCGCGACCGCGCGCTGCGCGAGCTGTTCGGCGCGGCTTACTACCCGGCGAACGTCGTCGAGGGTGAGCCAGCGACGGCTGACCGTCAGGCGTTCGTCAGCGGCGTCTTCGGCGACATCTTCGACGTGCTCGTCGCCTCGGACGAGCGGCGCGAAGCGGTGAACTCGTACCGCGCCGTCGTCGTCGGCGGTCGCGTCGAGTGGTCGCCCGCGTGGGTCGCGCAGTTGCGCGACTACGTGAATCGCGGCGGCGTGCTCGTCTTAAACTCAGCGCAGGTGAAGGGGCTGCCCGAAGACCTGCTCGGTGTTCATCTGACGGGCGCGCGCGGCGAGGCGGACGACGCGGAGTGCCTGCTGCCCAACGAGTCGGGCACAGACCTGCGCGGCGGCGTCTTCGAGTTCGAGCGCGTCGAGCCGCGCGCGGCGCAGGTGCTGATCAGAACGCGCGCGGGCGAGCCGCTCGTGACGGCGAATAAGATCGGGCAGGGGCGCGTCGTCTTTTGCGCCGTGCCCGATCTGCTCGGGCTGGACGAGCGGCTCACGCCATCGGCGGCGCACCTGCTCGCGCACCTCGCGTCGGACGTCGTGCCCGTCGGAGTCGCGGGCGACGTGCAGCATCTGATCAACCGGACGGATCGCGGCTGGGTCGTTACGCTCATCAACAACCGCGGCGTCTATAAGCCGCAGCAGGGGCTCGCGCAGGTCAACCGCTCCGAGTCGGTCGAAGTCACGATCAGTCTGGAAGGGAAGGGCGTCGCGCAGGCGCGCGAGTGGACTTCCGACGAGCCGCTCGAAGTCGCCGCGGCGACGAACGCCGTCAAGCTACGCGTGCCGCCGGGCGACGTGAAGATCGTCGAGCTGACGGAGCGACGCTAAAGGAAAAGGAAGAAGACTCACCGCGGAGGCGCGGAGCAGGCGCAGAGATCGCGCAGAGAAGACCATCCTCTGCGAAAACTCCGCGCATCCTCAGCGCCTCCGCGGTGAGTAAGGCTTCCACAATCACCCAAGTCGAAAGTGATCGCCACCGTCAAAGTGAAATTGCTTTTGCGCGCCGAGTTTTTTAGGATATCGCGTCGCAAGTTTTCCGAGACGAGCACGCGGGCGGGATGAAGATCGCGCGCAAATTCTTGATCAGCGGGCGGGTGCAGCGCGTCGGCTTCCGCTTCTTCGCGCAGCGCGCCGCCGCGCGCCATCAGGTCGCGGGCTACGTGCGCAACCTCGCGGACGGTCGCGTCGAAGTCTTAGCCGAGGGCGCGCCC
>JAIVGV010000317.1 GCA_020201365.1 Acidobacteriota bacterium | reverse complement strand
GATGAAGGGCGAAAAGAAGATCACCACGCTTGAGTGATCATTCTTTCATCCTTCATCCTTCCGCCTTCATCCTTGCTTTTCACGCCCGATCGAGAGCTTCTTCGCGCGCCAGGCTTTCTTCGCCGGTGTCGGTCTCCTGCGCGCGCCCCGCCAGTTGATCCTTCTCCTCCTTCAAGAGCGAAGTCTCGTAGCGGACGTTGCCGGTGAGCGTGTCGGCGACGGCTTTGACGAAGCCGAGGATGGCTGGACCCAAGACGACGCCGGGGACGCCGAAGGCGTAAACTCCGGCGACTAAGGCGACGAGCATCCAGTAGAAGTTGAAGCGGCGCGCGCCGCGTGCGGCGAGGCGCGGGCGGACGTAGAGCGTGGAGGCGAGCGTGACGGCGACGCCGATCAGAAGGTACGCGGCTGCGGCTCCGGGCTGGTGGCGGAAGGCGAGCAGGTAGAGCGCGACGGGCAGGTAGATCGTCCACTCGCCTAAGACGGGGAGGAAGCCGACGAGGAACGTCGTGAGCGCGAGCACGAGCGCGAGCGGCACGCCGAAGGCGACGTTCAAGGCGAAGATCACGACGCCCTTGATCGCCTGATCGATGAAGACCGCCTGCAGCGCGCCGCGCAGCGCGCCGCCGACGTTCTCGGAGAGCTTCTCGTAGAGCGGGAGGAAGTCGCCGGGGACGCGCAGCTTGACGTGGCTGGCGATGCGAAGCCTTTGCGTGAGCGCGTAGTAGAGCGTGAAGAAGAAGACGGCGAGCGAGGCGAGCAGGAGCGCGGCGCGCGCGTGCAGGACTTGGATCGCCTCCGCCGAGCGCGTGACGGCTTCGGCGAAGGCGGCTTCGAGCCCGGCGCGCGTGCCCTGCCGGCTGACCGGGACGTATGCGGAGACGGCGCGGCTGATCGCCTCGATGATCTCGTCGTGCTTCTGCTGGACGAACTTCGCGTAGGCTGAGAGCTCGTACCAGGAGTAGCCGACGATTGCAGCGAGCGGGACGACGATGAGCGCGATCGTGATGAGCGCGCTCCCGGCGCGCGCGCGCAGGCGGCGTTCGAGCCACTCTTGGACGGGCAGGAGGTAGGCGGCGGCGACGACGCCGAGCAGCAGCGCGACGAGGACTTTCCCGACGAGGAGGAAGAAGAGCCAGACGGCGAGCGCGAGCGCCGCGCCGTAAACGACGGCGCGCTTGGCGTCGCCGACGGTGAGATCGGTGAGCCGCTTCTCGTCGTCGCGGAGTGGCATCGTTCGGGGCGGGCGCGCGTGCCGGGTCGGCGGTCTCGCGGCGGTCGGCGCGCGGCTCGTCAGCAGTGCGCGGGGTAGCGCCTGAGCAGGTCGGTCACGGCGGCGAAGTCAACGGGCTTCTCCAGACACTCTCGCGCGCCCGCGTCGAGCGCGCGCTCCTTCCAGTCGCCGTGGCACTGCGCGGAGATGGCGACGACGGGGATGTGGCTCGTCTTTTCGCCCCGGTGGATGCGGCGCGTCGCCTCCCAGCCGTCGAGGACGGGGAGGTTCAAGTCCATCAGGATGAGATCGGGTTTTTCGCTCGCGGCGAGCGCGACCGCCTCGCGACCGTTCGTCGCCTCCGCCGTGTCGCAGCCGCGCGAGCGGACGAACAGGCACAGCAGCTCGCGCGTGTCGTCGTAGTCTTCGACGATCAGAACCTTCATCATGGCGCACCCGTAGCCGTATAAAATTCCGGGGACGTTGTCCGGGAGATGTGTACGGACCCGATCTTAGTTCGTTTCGCCGCGCGCGTCCAGCCCGCCGCGGCACGACTCCCTAAGCGCTTAACGGATCGTGCGCTTGAAGGTGAAGACGCCGGATTGTCCTGGAGCGAGCACCGGGATGGTGTCGGTTAAGAGGGTCGAACTGCCGGTGTCGCCCGTGATCGTGCCGCCGCGCGTGTCGGTCGCGCCGACGAAGTGGTCGGTCGTCGCGCCCCAATTGTTCGTCGGGGCGTTGCCGTCCTCGGTGATGACGAGATCATATGCCGTCAGCGTAACGTTGTTCGTGCCTCCGGTGGAGGATACGTTGGTGTAAGTGATTGAGCAGGTGATCACTGCGCCGGACACGGGATCGGTCGCGCCGCCGATGCCCGTCGTGTTGCTGACGGTCACGGTCTTGTCGAGCCGGACGTAGCCGGTATAGACGCGGTCGATGGTATCGTTAAAACTGGCGGGCGTGTTGGTCGAGGTCGCGCGAATCACGGCGGCGTACGGCGCGAGCACCGGGATGCCGCTCGGCGCGATGACGAGCACGAGGACGTTGACCGAAGCGCCGAAACCTACCGTGATGCTCGCGCTGCCGTTGCCCGGCTGCAGCGTCGTGTAAGTGGCGCCACCGTCCGTGCTGATCTCGACGGTGAAGCCGGCGGGCACGGTCGGCGCGGTGAGGGTGAACGTGTCGGCGGCGTTGCCGGTATTCCGCAACGTGTTAGTGAAGACGAGCGTGCTGCCCACCGTCGTCGTGCCGCCGGGCGCAACGCCCGCGATACCGGCGGTGACGCTGCGGTTCGTGTAGTCGTCGTTGCTGTTGGTGGGGCCGACCGCGCCGGGCTGACCGAGGGGACCGAGGAGCACGCCGCCGACCGCTTGGAGCGTCGTCAGTTGGATGACGCCGTCGCCGTCGATGGTGCCCCGCAGCGGGCCCTCGTTAAAGTTGGCGTTCCCGTCGCCCGCGCTCCGCGAGATGTCGCCCGTTTGATCCGTCAGCCCCGCGCCGAGGCTGTTACGGCCGAACGCGTCGGCGATGGCCCGGATGGGGTTCGTGGCGTCGTTCGTTGTGATCGTCACGGTCAGGTTGATCGAGGCGCTTGACGCCCCCACGGCGAGCGTCGGACCGACGTTGAAGGCGACGCGCGTGAGGGTGGTGAGGTCAGCGGGAAGCGTCGTCGTCCAGACGGCTGTGAGCGGACCGACCGAAAGCGGTGAGGTGGTGTAGAGCGTACCGGCGGGGAACACCTGACCGCTCTTTAAGACGGTGTCGGGGGGGATCGGATCGATGATGAAGACGCCTGAGTTTAAACCGGCGGGGGCGTTGGTCAAAGTCTGGCTGCTGAGATCGCGCAGTCCGGGGTTGGAGACGTTTAACGTGTAGGTTATGTCCGAGCCGAGCGGCACGGGGCCACCCGGCACGGTCATGTTCACAAATATCTGGGCGTCGTTATCAACGAGCGCGGTCATGTCGCCGCGCGCTTCGCGCAAGCCGTTGGATGATGCCGTCGAAACGGTGCGCACTTCGTTGGCGGAGCTGTTCGCGGCTTGGTCGTCGAAAGTCGGGCCGCCGGTGGCGGCGTCGCCGAGCGTGACGGTGATCGCGTCGCCCTGCGTCGCCGTCAGGTCGACGAGGATTCTGACGATGACGTTGATGAAACCACTTGGCGCCAGCGGAGCCGAGAGCACGTCCGCCGCGTTGTTCTTGATGTCGGTGTCGGCTGCGGTGACGGTCTGGCTGCCGTCGGTATCTATCACGATATCCGTAATGGCGGCGGGCCCCGTCACCCGCGCGCTCGCGCCGTTGGCTAAAAAGCGGACTTGATCGGTGAAGTTGCCGGTATTAGTGACGCGGAAATTAAATAGTGCGGTCGCTTGCCCCTGAACCACAGAGGGGCGCGTCCCCGCGTCGGGGGTAATGGTGAGACCGGACGTGCGCGGGATGACCGAGACGGTCGCGCTCGCGGGCGAGTTGTCGTTGGGCGTCGCGGTCGTGTCGATCTGCACGTAGTCAATGTGCGCGACGGCGCTGTTGACGTAGGAGCCTGAAGTCGCGGGCATCGTGAGCGTGTAAGTGAGATCGCGCGACGCGCCGGCGGGGACGGTGAACGTGCCCGACCACGTGAGCGTCGCGCCGCTCGCCGACGGGTTCGAGATCGCCGCGCCGTTGTAGGCGGAGGTGTTCGTCACATACGTGGGCTGGGCGGGGCTCGTGGGGAGCGTGTCGGTGAAGTCCGTGATCGTGTAGGCGGACGCGCCGGCGTTCGTGAGGCGCAGCGTGTAGGAGACGTTCGCGCCGGTGATGACGGTCGTCGGGTTGGCGATCTTCGAGAGCGTGACCTGCGGCGGCTGGACGGTGACGGTGATGCCGGAGCCGGAGTCGTAGTGGTAGCTGCTCCCCGAGAAGTCGAGGATGAGCGATCCGGCGGTGGTCGTCGTGCCCGAGCCGCCGACGATCTTGACGGTGTAGGTCGAGGAGACGACGTCGCCCGCCTTGCCGCCGACGTAGTTCGCGGGACCGACGCAACTGCGGTAGTTCGGGAGCGTCGGGTTGTTCTGCCAGCCGCAGGCGTCGGCGTAGAACTTGTCGTTGGTGGCTCCGGCGGGCGTCGTGTAGGTCGTCTGGATCGAGAGCACCTGGAAGACGACGTTCGAGAGGTTGAGGAACGCCTCGAACTGCGGGTAGCCGCCGGGCGCGGTCGTCGAGTTGATCGTGTACTGGTAGGTCTGCCCGACGTTGACCGTCGTCGGTCCCGTGATCGAGGTGACGTTGTTGCGCCCCTGCGAGACCAGGTGCTCGACGTAGAGCTCGCGCGGCGTGGGCGTGCTCGCGGAGAAGCCGCCGTCGGCGGTGACGGTGATGTGGTAGCGGCGCGCGGTGTCGAAGGCGGCGGAGTTGCGCGTGATGACCGCCTGGAAGTAGAAGTCCACGCACGCCCCGGCGGCGAGCGAGCGCGACTGCTGCGTGCTCGCGCCGCTCAGGTTGATGAAGGCGTTGGCGCTGTCCCAGACGAAGGTCGCGGTCAGGTTGGTCAGCGCGGTCGCGCCCGTGTTGCAGGCGCGCGCGCCGATCTGGAAGGTGTCGGGTCCCTGCGTCGTCGGCTTGTTGCTGTCGAGCCCGATGACGTTCCAGGTGGTCGGCGTGACGGTGATGCCGGCGCGCGCGGCGACCGCCGAGAGGCAGACGAGGCAGAGGAGCATGAAGGCGCGCGCGAGAATCGTGCGCGCGACGCCGCCGCGCGCCGCGTCAAGCGTGCGCCGCGTGCGTCCGGCTGTTCCGTTGTGCGCGCCCGCGTCCGCGTTCATGGCTTCTTCGCGCCGTCGGTCGGCGGCTTCGTGTCGTCCTGCTTGGCGGGCTCGTTCGTCGCGCCGCCCTGCTGCTTGTCGTCCGGCTGCTTCTCGTCGGCGGGCTTGGCGTCGCCGGAGTTGTCGGCGGGCGCGAGGCCGCGCGGGGAGGTGCCGAAGAGATCGAAGAGGGAGGAGAGCTTGGTCGAGATGGTGAAGTAGAAGCCGCGCGGCTGCGAGACGACGAGGCTCCCGGCGGGCTCCGTGAGCGAGGTGAAGTTGTAGCCGAAGCCGAGGCGCACGTCCGGCAGAATCCAGTAGCCGAGTTCCGCGCCGACCGACGTGCGCGCCGTGTGCGAAGAGGGCTGGACGATCATGCGCCCCTCGCCCGCCACGTCGAAGGCGCGGTGCAGGCGGCGCTGCATACGCAGTTGCGCAATGTAGCTGAGCGCCGAGGCGTTGATCAAGCCGTCGCGCGAGTTGCCGCCGAACTTGAGGGCGAAGCGACCGTAAAGCTCCGTGTCCTTGACGGGCTGCCAGTAGCCGTCGGTCGAGAGCGTGCGCGAGTGCTCGGTCGTCGGGCTCTGCCCGCTTAAGCCCGACTGCGAGAGCGAGCGCTCGGTGTAGCTGAAGAGGATCGCGTGGCTGTCGGATTCGACGGGGCGGACGGCGATGGCGGCGGTCGCGACGAACGAGTCGTTCTGCCGACCGGAAAGATCTGCGTGCGACCACTGGACGCGGGCGAGCGTCGTCACGCCGTCGCCGAGTCGCCCGGCGGCGCCGACGGAGAGGAGCTGACCGATCCCTCCCGTCTGATCGCGCAGCTCGTAGCGCGCGGTGGCGCGCATGTTCTTCGAGGGCATCCACGTCGCGCCCAAAGCGCCCGCCGTGAAGCTCGCGCCGTTTCCGGCGAGGTGGAAGCCGCGCTCGAAGCCGAAGTCGAGCGAGATTTCTTTATCAACGGGCAGCTTGTTCTGCAAGCCGAGGACGGCGAAGCTGTCCGTGCCGCCGATGCCGTTCTCGATCTGGTACCGGCTGACGACGTTCGTGTACTTGCCGAGACGGGTCTCGACGCCGATGGCCGTCTCGCGGCGCGAGCTGGTTCCGGCGAAGCCCGTCTGCGCCGTGTCGCCGATGGGGACGATCGCGGCGGAGGCGAGCCGCTCGGTGAAGAAGAGGTTGGTGCGCGCGTCCCACTTGTAGCGCGCGGCGAGCGTGGTCTGGTTCGGGAAGGTCGGATCGGAGTCGGACAGGTTCTGCTCGCGCTTGGCGGAGATTTCGAGCTTGTCGGTCGGTCGGTACTGCGCGCCGACGGTCAGCAGCTCCGAGCTGATGTCGTGATCGCCGTGCGAGTCGGTGAGGTGGCGGTAGTCGAAGCCGAGGAAGCCCTGGAACTTGTCGCCGAACGACTGCTGCCAGAGCAGCGAGAAGGTGTCGCGCTCGTTGTCCACGTTCGCCGTGTGGTTGCGCTCGTTGGCGTAGCCGAGGCGGAGCGTGGAGGTGGGGCGCGGCTTGATGTCGAGCGTGGCGTCGAGGCGGCGCGAGCCGGGCGTGACGGTTCCGCCGAACGGGTTGAAGAAGCCCTCGTCGGCGCGGGCGTAGTTGGCGCGCAGCTCCGAGTTGTAATACTTGATCGGCTGCCTGAGCTGGAGGCTGTAGGCGCTGCCGCCCGCGTGGCGCTCGGCGCCCCCGAAGAGGTTGCCGCCCGTCGTGATGTCGCCCGCGCTGCGCGCGTACTCGAACTTGAGCGCGCCGTGATCCCAGAGCGACTGCTCGCCGTCGAAGCCTTCGAGGCGGTAGGGCGAGCCCTGCTCCTGCCGCTGCTCGACGTAAGACGCGCCGAGCCGCAGACCGATCCCCATCAGATGCTTCGACGCGCGACCCGTATAGACGCCCGAAGTCATCCCGTCCGCGCGGTGCTCGTAGGTGACGACGACCTGCACGAGGTTGAGATCGTAGTCGAACGCCGAGATCGAGCGCATGAAGAACATCTGACCCGACAGCGGATCGAGGTTGTAGTCAACCGAGCGCACGAGCGGCTCGCGCGAGAGGACGACCTCCGGGTTGCGCCGGTCGCGGACTTCGAGGAAGACCTGCTCCGAGCCTTGCAGCACGTCGCCGTGCGAGAGCTGCAGGAGTCCGAGTCGGCTCGCGGGGAAGACGTCGCGCGCGAAAGAGGTGTCGGGGCGCGCGCCGGTGACGGTGACGAAGTCGCCGCCCGCGTTCTCGACGTGAACCTTGACGCCCGTCAGCTTGCGACCGTAAGCAGAGAGCGCGGTGTCGGTCATGTCCGACTCGAAGTCGCCGAACATCGCGTAGGAGCGACCGCGATCCACGCGCGCGTAGAGCTTGGAGTTCGACTCGACCTCGTCGAAGCGCGTCGAAGAGTCGCCGAAGACGGGATAGACGCGATCCAGCGGGTCGAAGCCGAAGAGCCGATCGCGCCCCATCGTGCGGTTCAAGGAACGCTGGCTGTCGTAGGAGAGCGTGAGCAGGTTCTTGCCGAAGACGGGACCGCGGTAGAAGAACTCGATGTGGCTGCGGAACAAGCCGTGCTCGCCGCGCAAGCTGTTCTCCGGCGCGGCGCGACCGACCGAAGCCTCCGCGAGCCCGACGAGGATCGTCGGTCGCAACTCCGCCGTGAAGCGCACGCGCTCGTGTGCTTCCACCTCGCCGTTCTTCGCGAGCAGCTCGCCCTGACCGACCGCGCCCGCCGAGAAGAGGCGCGCGACAGCCTCGCCGCCGCGCAAGGAGAGGGCGACCTGCGTCGGCTGCAACTCGGTCTGTTCCGCCGCGACTTCATCAGCCGTCTTCAGCGCGCGCGACTTCTCGCCCTTGCTCGCGTCGGCGTGCTCGTCGCCCGTCTGGTTCTTGTCGTTCGCCGCGTGGTTCGTCTTGTCTCCCGCGTCGTCGCCCGTCGCGTGGCGCTCGAAGTAGCCGCCCGTCGTCGAGAGGCCGACGAGTCCGTCGGCGGCGGGGTTACCCCACTCGTCGAAGGCGCGCACGCGCACGAGCATCGAGTCGCGCCCGCCCGCCTGAAGTTCGGTGCGCTCCGGCGTGATCTCAAGTCGGCGCGCCGCGCCGCGACCGCGCACGCTGAGCGCGGCGGCTTTGCCGGGCGCGCCGTCGGGCGAGACGGCGAAGGCGCGCAAGGAATTCTGTCCCGGCTTCAGATTCAAGCCGACGAAGCGGAGCGTCGTGACCCTGTTCTTGTGATCCACGCGCCGCTCGCCGACATTCGCGTCGCCGACGCGCGAGCCGTTCAGCTCCAACCACGCCGACCAGCCTTCCGCCACGCGCACGACGACCGTCATCGAGGGCTGCAAGACGACCTCGTTATTCGCGGGGCTCACCACGACGACATCGCCCGGCGCGACCGCCTCCAGCGTCTCCTTCGACTCGACCTCGTAAGTGCCCGCGTTAAGTTGCGGCACGTCCGCGCTCCTGACGACGCGCGACTTATCGGCGTCTGAAGCATTCGCCGTCGAACTGGACGACGCTGCGTCGGAAGGATTTTGTAGGGGCAGGGCTTGTCCCTGCCCGCCGCGCGCCAGCGCGGGCGGAGAATCGTTACCGTTCGACGTTGAATGATCGCGGGCGGTTTGAGCGACCTGTCGGTCGCTGCGGGCAGGGACGAGCCCTGCCCCTACGGCCTCGTTCGACGTTGCGTCGTTCTCATTAGCGTCGAACCTGTTTTGTGCCGCGTCGTCTCCGGCTTCGGCGCGCGTGAGCGCGAAGTTTTGGTGGAGCATCGTGCCGCCGCCGAGGGGCGTGCGGAGCAGCCGCGTCCAACTGCGCCCCGAACGCGCGCCCGCGTCGGTGAGCATCAAGCCGGAAGGGATCGTGACGGGATCGAGCGAGATGACGTGCGCGCCGTCTTCGACCGAAGGGAGGTTGTAGAGCCCCTCGGAGTCGGTGATGACGGACTGCCCGTTGTCGAGGTAGATGCGCGCGCCGGGGACGGGTCGCTCGCCCTTGTCGAACTGCCCGTCGCCGTTCGCGTCAACGAAGACGCGACCGATGACGATCTGACGCGTGGAGAAGATGCCGTTGCTGACGCGCACCGTGGCGTGGGCGGGTCCCGCGGTGATCTCTTCGCCCGTCGAGAAGTGCGCGACCACCGTGGCGGAGTTGACCTGATCGCCTTCCTGCGCGTTCGCGCCGATGCGGACGCGGTAGGTGATCGTGGCGGTTTCGCCGGCGGCGAGCGACGCGAGGCGGAACGTGATCGTGTTGCCGGAGACTTCGGGCGCGATCGTCTGGTTCGGCGCGGGCGGGATTTGCAGGAGCGCCGTGCCTTCGGCGTAGTGGAACGACTGCGGGAGCTGGTCGCGCACGCTGATGTCGCGGACGGCGGACTGCGTCGTGTTGCGGAGCTGGACGCGGTAGGTCACCACGTCGCCGATCTCCGCGCGCTGCTGGTCGGCGGCTTTCGTGATCTCCAGCGTCTGCGTCTCGAACAGGGGGATGTTGAGCGCGACGTTCGCGAGGTTCTCAAGCGTGACGGCCTTGTCCGTGAGCGCGTAGCTGCCCGCCTCGGCGAGCGGCTGATCGTCGAGCGCGCGCACGGTCGCCGTGTAGAGACCGAGCGCGGCGGGCTCGACGGTGAACGCGATCATGCGCGTGCGGTAGCCGCGCGCCGAGACGTTGACGTAGTAGGTCGCGGGCGCGCCCGCCGCGCCGAGCTGCGCGGGCGAGAGCGCGAAGCCGAAGGTTCCGCCCGCGGGCGTGGTGAACGGGTTGTCGTTCGCGGCGTTCGGCACGAAGCCGATGCCGGGGACGGTCGCGAGCGCGGAGTCGGTCGCCGGCGCGGTGAGCAGGGAGACGCGCGCGCCCGCGACGGTCGTCGAGCCGCCGGAGCGACCGGCGAAGACGACGCCGAAGGGGTTGACGACCGCGGTCGCGGCGGAGGAGTTCGTGCGCTCGACGTTGTCGCCCGTGAGCGCGGCGACGTTGACCGCGCCCTCGCCGGAGTGAGCCTCGCCGGTGACGCGCGCGCGGAACGAGATCGTGACGAGCTCGTCGGCGCGCACCTGCGCGAGGCGGACTTCGACGCGGCGCGAGTTGTTCGCGAGCTGACCTTCGTCGGAGTCAGCGGCGTCGGTGAGCGAGCGCGCGCCGAGCCTGAGCGAGCCCGCGACGTATTCGAGACCGGCGGGGAGATCGTCGGCGGCGAGGACGTTGCGGGCGGTGACGGAGCCGCGGTTGCGGAAAGAGATCGTG
>JAIVGV010000038.1 GCA_020201365.1 Acidobacteriota bacterium | reverse complement strand
GCGTCGTGACGATGTGCGACAACACTTTCGCGACGCCCGTCAACCAGCGACCGATTGAGCTGGGGATTGACGTCGTCCTGCACAGCGCGACGAAGTACATCGGCGGTCATCACGACGTGACGGCGGGCGTCTTCGTCGGCTCGCGCGAGTTCGTCGAACGCGCGTGGCGCTTCGGCGTCGTCGCGGGCACCTCTTTGAGCCCGTTCGACTCGTGGCTGCTGCTGCGCGGGCTTCGCACGATGGGCTTGCGCGTCGAGCGGCACAACCGGAACGCCCTCGCCGTCGCGCGCTTCCTCGAAACGCACCCGAACGTCGAGCGCGTCAACTACCCCGGCTTGGAGTCGCACCCGCAGCACGCGCTCGCGCGCGGGCAGATGTCGGGCTTCACGGGCGTCTTGAGCGTCGAGTTGCGCGGCGGCTACGCGGCGGCGGAGAAGTTCATCTCGTCGCTCCGGCTCGCCAAGTACGCCGCGAGCCTCGGCGGCTACGAGACGCTCGTCGTCCACCCGGCGGCGATGTGGGCGAAGAGTTTGACGGCGGAGCAGCGCGCCGCGATGAATGTGGGCGACAGCCTCGTGCGCGTCTCCGTCGGACTCGAAGACGAGAGAGATTTAGTTAACGACTTCGCGCGCGCGCTCGACAGTTTGTGAGGGAGAGTTTGATGAGAAAGCTCCGCTACCACCTCGTTGACGTGTTCACCGACCGGCAGTTCGGCGGCAACCCCTTGGCGGTCTTCACGGACGGCGAGGGTCTCTCGACTGAGACGATGCAGGCAATCGCCAAGGAGATGAACCTCTCCGAGACGACCTTCGTGCTCACGCCGCAAGACCCCGCGCACAACTTCCGCGTGCGCATCTTCACGCCGGGTCAGGAACTCCCGATGGCTGGTCATCCGACCGTCGGCACGACCTACGTCCTCGCGCGCGAAGGGATGATCGAGACCTCGCACCGCGCGAACGCCGGGGGCGCGACCACGATCCGGCTCGAAGAGGGCGTCGGCACGATCCCCGTCGAGATCGGTTGGCGCGACGGCGCGCCCGCCTTCATCGAGATGAGCCAGCCGCTCCCGACCTTCGGCGCGCGGATCGAGGACGTTGACGCCATCGCGGAACTCATCTCGCTCGACCCGTCGCAGATAGATCGGCGCTTCCCCGTCGAAGTCGTCTCGTGCGGCGTGCCGTTCCTCTTTGTGCCGTTAGTTAACTTGGAGGCGGCGCGGCGCGCTCGACCGCGCGCGGAGCTATTGGAAAAAGTCTTGAGCGGGCTGCCGCAGGAGATTTTCGTCTTCACGACGGAGACGGAGTTTGACGGCTCGGGCGTCCACAGCCGCATGTTCGCGCCGGGCTTGGGCGTCGTGGAAGACCCGGCGACGGGCGGCGCGTCGGGTCCCTTGGGCTGCTACCTCGTGCGCCACGGCGTCGTCGCGTCCGACAGTCAGTTGGAGATCACGAGCGAGCAGGGCGTTGAGATGGGGCGACCGAGCTTCATCCGCATCCGCGTCACGCACGAAGGCGAGCGCATCACGCGGGTGCGCGTCGGCGGGAGCTGCCGCTACGTCGGCGGCGGGCGCCTCGAACTCGAAGACTGAATTAGCCACAGAGAACACAGAGGGCACAGAGAGAAGAAACGATGAAGTAGGAACGATGAAGTGAAGACGAGTTGCCTTTCAGTCCATCGTTCCTCGTTCCTACCTTCCCTCTGTGTCCTCTGTGGCTAAGTTTAGTTTTGAACGTCAGGCTTGTTTGCGGGGGCTGCGCCGTGTAGAGTCGTCCGCGTCTCATGCCCACGGATCGTTTCATCAACGAGCGCAAGGGCGCGTGGCGGCGTCTGGAAGAGCTGCTGCGGATGCTCGACGAGATGTCCTTGCGTCGCCTGCACCGCGAGGAGGTGCGCGAGCTGGGGCGCATCTACCGGCGCGCGTCGTCAGACCTCGCCATCGCGCGCGCCGAGTCGCGCGACCCGCGCCTCGTGAACTACCTCAACAGCCTCGTCATACGCGCGCACGGTCGCATCTACCGCACGGAGGCTTCGGAAGGCGGCAAGCGCCTGCGCAACTTCTTCCTGCGCGACTTCCCGCGCACCTTCCGCAAGACCTGGCGCTACACGGCGACCGCGTTCGCGTTCACGCTCGTCTTCTCGCTCATCGGCTTCTTCGGCACGCGCCGCGACGCGGACTTCTCCGAACTCGTCGGCATCAGCTACGTGATGCGCGACAAGATCAACTCCGGCGAGCACTGGTGGGAGTCTCTGAACGAGGCGAACCAGATCGGCGGTGCCGCGATCATGACCAATAACATCCAGGTCATGTTCAACGCCTTCGCGCTCGGCGCGACGCTCGGCTTGGGCACGCTCCTCGTGATGGCTTTCAACGGGCTCAACATCGGAGCGGTGCTCGCGCTCACCTACCGCGCCGGGTTCGGCAACGATCTCGTCACCTTCATGGTCGGGCACGGCGTCATCGAGCTGACCTGCATCTTCATCGCGGGCGGCGCGGGGCTGCTCGTCGGAAGCGCGATCATCGCGCCCGGCGATCTCTCGCGCTTCGACGCGCTCCGATTGCGCGGACGCGAAGCCGTGCACCTCATCGTCGGCTGCATCCCGCTGCTCGTCGTCGCGGGGACAATCGAGGGCTTCATCTCGCCCGCGCCGATCCACCCGGCGTTCAAGTTCGCCACCGCCGCCGCCACAGGCGTCGCGCTCTACACTTATCTACTGCTCGGCGGGCGCGAGGCGGAGTCGCGCGGCTGATGGCTCTGCGCTCACCTAACGTTTCAACCAACCCTCACGCACCTTCAACTGCTCCGGCGTCGGGCTCGCGACCTCGACGAGCTTGTAGTCGGTCAACTCGCGCGAGCCGATCTTCGCCTCAAGGACTTTCTCGTCCGCGCCGCGCCTGACGGTCAGCTTGACGTTCTGATCGATCTTGCCTTCGAGCGCGTTCGTCAAAGAGAAGCCGCCGCCGGGCGACGAGCGCGGGCGCGCGTCGTCAATCTTCGTGACGAGATCGCCGCGTTGCAGTCCGGCGCGTGCGCCGGGCGTGTCCGCGCCCACGTCCACGATCTCCAAGCCCTGCTCGGTCGCGTTGAAGCGCACGCCGAGGTTGGGGGATTTGTGCGACGCGCGTTCGAGCCGGTAGCCCGCGTAAGCAAAAATCTGATCGTAGGGCGGGACTTCCGTGCCCACGACGTAGCGGCGGAAGAAGTCTTTATAGTCGCGCCCACTGATGCGGCTCACGGTCGAGACGAAGTCTTCTTCCGTAAAGCCGCGACCGCGCTTGTAGAAGTTCTCGTACAGAGAGCGCATCACGTCGTCGAGGCTGTGCGCGCCCGCCGTGTCGTGGCGGATCGAGAGGTCGAAGAGCGCGGCGAGGTTCTGCCCCTGCGTGTAGTAGGAGATCTCGAAGGCGCAGGGCGTGTCGTAGCAGAGCCACGTCGAGACGGAGGCGTCAGCCGGGGAGACGAACGCGCGCGCCTCGTTCAGCTCGACGCCTCCGACGGCGCCCGCGACCGACTGCAAGAACTCTTCGCGCGTGCGCAGCGACGCGCGGTAGGTGGCGAGCGAGCCGTAGTAGTTCGTGAAGCCCTCGGAGACCCAGAGCGAGGGCGTCTCGTTCTCGCGCGAGTAGTCGTAGGGGAACATCTCCGCGGGGCGGATGCGCTTGACGTTCCAGAGGTGGAAGAACTCGTGCGACGCCGTCCCCGTGAGGTCTTCGGGCGCGGCTTGCGGCGAGCGTCCGAAGGCGACGTGCGAGTTGTTGTGCTCGAGCGCGCCGCCCGCGTTCGACTCGGCGCGCGCGAAGAAGTAGAAGTAGATGTATTTCTCGTAGGGCAGCCCGCCGAAGATCGCGCTCTGCGCCGAGGCGACGCGCGCGAGCATCTGCGCGAGCCGCTCGCGCTTCTCCTGCGGGTACGCGCCCGCGGGCGTGGAGACGAACAGGTGCGGCTTGCCTTCGACCTCGAAGCGCGTCACGTCGAAGCGCCCCGCCTCGGTCGGCGAGTCAACGAGCGTGTCGTAGTCGGGCGCGGTGAAGACCTCTCGGTCGTTCGTCTCCTTGAGAGCCGACACGATCTGCCAGCCCGCGGGAACTTTCAGCCGCACGGTGTACGGCGCGGCGCGGTGTCCGGCGGGCTCTAGGAACAACTGCGTCCCCGTGAAGAACGCGAAGTCGTCCGTGATCTTCGCCTGATTCAAGGCGAGGACGTTGGCGAAGTAGTCGAACTCGACTTTGATCTCTCGCGCGCCCCCGGTCTCGACTCTCCACGTCTGCTTGCGCGTCAGGCGGTGCGCGAGCGCGTGCCCTTCGCCGTCGGTGAACTTCATCCGCAGGACGTTCTTCGCGTAGTTCTCGACCGTGTACCAGCCCGGCGTCCAGGTCGGCAGCGCGAGATCAATCGCGGGCTCGCGCACGCCCTGAAAGTCCGCCGTCACGTGGAACAGGTGCGCGCCCGTTGACGCGACCTCGACCGTGTAATCAACGCGGAACTGATTCCCCTGCGCCGACGCGCGCGACGCCGACGCGGCGAAGAGCGACGCGAGCAGGAGCAGCAGCGCAATACGGTTTTTGAAACTCGGCGCGAAAATTGATGGCTTAAATTGTTCCCACCTCGCCGATCTCTTAATCATCTTTCTCACCGCTCCTTGACACTTGGATGTGCCGACGTTGATTTTCACCGCAGAGGCGCGGAGGGATCGCAGAGCTTACGCAGAGTTCAAGCCTCTGCGATCCCTCCGCGTGATCTCTGCGCCTCTGCGGTGAGTCTCAACGAAACAGACAACTCAACACAAAGAAACCACTCACAACAGCCCCCGCTCCTTCACGCGGACGTAAGTTTCCAGGAGCGCGGGCGCGAGCTGCGCCGCCGTCACGTCGAGCGCGAGCCCGCCCTGCCGTTCGACGAGCCGCAGCGCCGCCTCGCGCTGCAACATGATCTCCTCGGCGACCGACTGCGTGAAGAGATCGCGCAAACTCTCCGGCGCGTCGCGCACAGCCGCGCGCAGGTCGCGGTCGCCGATGGTCGCAACTAACGGCAGGTGGCGCGGGCGCAAAAGTTTCAGCGACGCGAGCAGCTCGCGCGAGCCCTCCTCGTCAACGAGGTCAGTGAGGACGACGACGAGCGCGCGCCGCTTGCAGTTCGCCGCGACGTACTCGAACGCGCGCGTGTACGAGGGCTCGATCAGCTCCGGCTCGACGGCGTGCAGCGCCTCCAAGACCGCGTCCACCTGCTCGCGCCCGCGCGCGGGGGGCACGTAAGCCGTCACGCGCCGACCGAAGACGACGACGCCGGCGTTGTCGCCGCCGCGCTGCGCCGCGCTCATCAGGGCGAGCGCCGCGTGGATCGCGCTGTCGAACTTCGTCTCGTCCTCGATGCGCGCCGTCATCAGTCGCCCGGCGTCGAGCGCGACGAGGATCGTCTGGTCGCGCTCGATCTGGTACTGCCGCGTCATGAGCTTGCCGCGCCGCGCCGTCGCGCTCCAAGAGATGTGGCGCAGCTCGTCGCCGGGCACGTAGTCGCGCAAGCTTTCGAAGTCGCGCCCCTCGCCGCGCCAAGACGTGCGGCGGTGCGAGGCGACGAGACTCTGCGCGCCGAGCGCCTTGAGCTCCGCCTCGCGCGCGCGGCGCAAATTCGGATAGACCTTCACGGACTCTTCGTGCCACGCGGACGTGGTGATCCACGCGAGCCGCCAGCGCGACAGGTGACGCACGGCGACGCGACCGAACTCGAAGCGACCGCGCCGCGGCGGAACTAATCCGTAAACGAGCGCGGCGGTCGTCTGCGCCGCGACCGCAACTTCCGCCTCGCGCGGGCTCGTCCGTCTCATCGCCGCCGGGTACTCGTCCTTCACGCGCAGCCGCACGCCGCGCGCCGTCGCGTTCGCCACCTCGACGCGCACCTCCGTCTCCGCGCCGATGTGGAAGCGACCGGCGAACGCGCGCTCGACCGTCAGGGCGGCGGGCAGCCGGCTCAGCCGCGCGTCCAGAAAAGCCGCGGCGAAGAGCGCGAGATCGTAGGCGAGCACGAGCCAGCGCAGCGCGGGCAGCGACCACGCGAACGAGAGCGGCACGTAGCCGAGCGCGACGAGCGCGTAAAAATATTTCGAGAAGACGAAGCGCATGGGCGCAGGCGAACCGGATTCGGAAACGGCGACGGCAGTTTAGGAGTAAATGAATGCGCAAGGCAACGTCGTCGGCGCGGCGCTTCTAGTTTAGGTCGAAGCACTCGCGCGCCGCCGAGTTTGCGGTTAGAATGCGTGTCGCACCCGCTCCCGAAACAGTTGCTCGTTCCAAACGCCCAAGCCATTCAGCGAGGAATCACTATGAGACGACTCCGTTTGCTCCTGTCGCTCGCGCTCACGCTCTCCTGCGCCGCCGCCGCAGCCGGCGCGCGACAAGAGAGATCGCAGAAGAGTCTGCGCGACGCGACCAAAGACTTGCAGAAGCTCGACGGCTACTTCCCGCTCTACTGGGACGCCGAGCGCGGGCGACTCCTTTTAGAGATCGCGCGCTTCGACCAGGAGTTCCTTTATCAAACGTCTCTGCAGACGGGCGTCGGCTCGAACCCCGTCGGCTTGGATCGAGGGCAGCTCGGCTCGACGCACGTCGTCTTCTTCGAGCGGACGGGACCCAAAGTTTTATTGATCGAGCCGAACCAACGTTACCGCGCGCGCTCGGGCGACGCGGCGGAGCGGCGTGCCGTCGAAGAGTCGTTCGCGCGCTCGGTGCTGTGGGGCTTCACCGTCGAGGCGGCGGAAAATGATCGCGTGCTCGTTGACGCCACTTCGTTCTTCCTGCGCGACGCGCACGGCGTCGCCGACACCCTGCGGCAGACGCAGCAGGGCGGCTTCTCGCTCGATCAGTCGCGCAGCGCGATTCATTTGCCGCGCACGAAGAACTTCCCTTTGAACACCGAGGTCGAGGCGCTGCTCACGTTCAACTCGTCTGATCCGGGCCCGCTCGTCCGTCAGACCACGCCGACGCCGCAAAACTTGAGCGTGCGCGAGCACCACTCGTTCGTCCAACTTCCCGACGACAACTACCAGCCGCGCCGCTACGATCCGCGCGTCGGCAACATCCACATCGAGTTCTACGACTACGCCACGCCGATCACCGAGCCCGTCGAGCAGCGCTGGATCATCCGCCACCGCTTGGTGAAGCGTGACCCGACGGCGGCGGTCTCCGAGCCCGTCAAGCCCATCGTCTATTACGTCGATCCCGGCGCGCCGGAGCCGATCCGCAGCGCGCTCGTCGAAGGCGCGTCGTGGTGGAATGAAGCCTTCGAAGCGGCGGGCTTCAAGAACGCATTTCAAGTAAAAGTTCTCCCGCCCGACGCCGATCCGATGGACATCCGCTACAACATGATCAACTGGGTGCACCGCTCGACGCGCGGCTGGTCTATCGGCGACAACGTCAACGACCCGCGCACCGGCGAGATCATCAAGGGCAACGTCACGCTCGGCTCTTTGCGAATCAGGCAGGACTACATTCTGGGGAGCGGTCTCATCCCGCAGGGCGACGATCAGACGCGCAATGAGGGCTCGCGCTTCGACACCTCGCGCGGCGGCTCCTGCGACTTCGGCGCGATCCTCGACGACGACTACCTCGCCGCGCTCGATCCCTCGACGGACGCCGCGCAGATGGCGCTCGCGCGCATCCGACAGCTCGCCGCGCACGAGGTCGGGCACACGCTCGGACTAGAGCACAACTTCGCCGCCTCGACCTACGCCGGTCGCGCGTCCGTCATGGATTACCCCGCGCCGCTCATCGAGATCAAAAACGGCAAGCTCGATCTCTCGAACGCCTACGCGCGCGGCATCGGCGCTTACGACAAGTTCGCGATCACGTATGCCTACGCGCAGTTCGCGCCCGGCGCGGACGAGAACAGGGAACTCGAGCGCATCGTCGAGGAGAACGTCGCGCGGGGGATGCTGTTCCTGACGGATCAGGACGCGCGACCGTTCGGCGCGGCGAACCCGCTGGCGAACCTGTGGGACAACGGCGACGACCCGGTCGCCATGCTGCGCCACGAGATGGAGGTGCGCCGCATCGGTCTCTCGCAGTTCGGTCTCGCGAACATCGCGCCGGGGACGCCGCTCTCTCTCCTCGAAGCGCGGCTCCTGCCGCTCTACCTGCACCACCGCTACCAGCTCCAAGCCGCCGTCAAAACCGTCGGCGGTCTCTACTACACTTACTCCGTGAAGACGGCGGCGGGCGCGAACCCGCCGCTCGTCCAGCAGATCGTCCCCGCCGCGCGCCAGCGCGACGCCCTGAACGCCGTGCTCGACACGATCAAGCCCGACGCGCTCACGCTCCCGCCGCGCATCCTCGACGCAATCCCGCCGCGCGCCCCCGGCTACGAGGGCGGGACGGTCGAGCTGTTCGCCAAGCGCACAGACCCGGCGTTCGATCCCGCGAGCGTCGCGACCATCGCCGCAGACCTCGCGGTCTCGGCGCTCCTCGAACCGCACCGCGCCGCGCGCCTCGTTGACTATCATTCGCGCAACGCAGCCAACCCCGACTTCCGCGACGTTGTCGAAGCGCTCGTGCAACGCACGTGGTTCGACGCCGCGCCGCGCGACGCGCAGCAGGCTACAGTCGCGCGCGCCGTGCAGTCGCTCGTCGTCACGCGGCTGATGGACTTGGCCGCGAACGACGCCGCGGCGCCGCAGGTGCGCGCCGACGCGGCGCAGGCGCTGCGCGAGATTCAGGAGGCGGTCAAGGCGCGGACTGACCTGCCGTCGCCGGCGGAGGTCGCGCACCGCCGCGCCACCGCCGACGACATCGAGCGCTTCCTCACGCGCCCCGACGCGCCGCGCAAGCACACGCAGCCGCCGCCCGCGCCGCCCGGCGACCCCATCGGCGCGCAGCCGCCGCCCGAATAGATCGGACTAAAGACGGGCGCGCGAAAGAGAGGCGCGTGCGCTGTGAAGGAGGGCGTGGGGGATCATGGACGATCCCCCACGCCCTCTCCATCGGTTCGCGCAACCCCTCTGCGTCGCGCCGGTCTTCAGCGCCTCTTCGGCAGCGGCAGGAGCATCGAGACTTCGCGCCGGTACTCTTCGTAAGCCTCCGGGTGGAAGCTCTTGAGGTCGCGCTCTTCGAGCTGGATGGCGACGAGGATGTAGGCGGTCGTGGCGACGGCGAAGAGCAGGTGTCCCGTCGTCATGAGCGGCGTCGCCCAGAAGGCGACGATGAAGCCGAGCATGATCGGGTGGCGCACGACGCGGTAGAAGCCGCGCGTCGTGAAGCCCAGTTGCTTGTAGTCCTCGCCGCGCCGGTAGAAGTTGACCTGCCGCAGCCCGAAGAGATCGAAGTGGTTGATCATCGTCGTCGAGAGCAGCACCGTGAGCCAGCCGACGGCGAAGAGCAGCCACAGGACGATCCGCCCCGCCGGGCTGTTGACGCTCCAGACGACCCCGTCCATCGGTCGCCACTGCCAGAAGAGCAGTATCAGCGCGAGGCTCGCGAGCAGGACGTAGGTGCTGCGCTCGATTGCCTGCGGGACGATGCGCGTCCACCAGCGCTTGAACGCGGGGCGCGCCATCACGCTGTGCTGGACGGCGAAGAGACCGAGCAGGAGCGCGTTGATTATGAGCGACGTCGTGAAGTCGCCGCGCGGCGCGCCCGTGTCAATCGTCTTCGGGACGAAGGCGTCGCCGACGAAGCAGATCGCGTAGAGGAACGTGACGAAGAAGACGAGGTAGCTCACCACGCCGTAAACGAAAGCCAGCGTCCGACCCATGACGTTTCTCTCCTTTGGCTCGGAAGGGATTTGAGAGAACCCGGCCCCGGCTCGTTCTTCGGCGGCGGCGAAGTTTATCGCGGGACTTCGACCGTCTGCAAGATGTCCGTGATGACGCTTTCGGGCGTCGCGCCGTCGAGTTCCGCCTCGGCGCGAAGTCTGAGGCGGTGACGGAGGACTGGACGCGCGATGTCGCGCACGTCGTCGGGCGTGGCGAACTCGCGCCCGCGCATCGCGGCCAGCGCCTTCGCGCACAGGAGCATCGCGACCGACGCGCGCGGCGACGCGCCGTAGGCGACCGCCGGGTGCTCGCGCGTGCGCCGGACGATCTGCACGACGTATTTTTGGACGCCCGGCTCCATGCGCGCGCGGCGCACCTCCGCGCGGCACTGCGAGATGGCGTCGGCTCGCGCGAGCGGCACGATGTCTATCAGCTCAAGGCGGCGCGAGTTGAAACCCTCGTCCCAGTTGGCGACG
>JAIVGV010000214.1 GCA_020201365.1 Acidobacteriota bacterium | reverse complement strand
CGTCGCAGGCGCGTCTGACGGCGGAGTTGCGCGATCTGAAGACGACCGCCGACCCGACCGCGTTCGACCTGCCGCAGGGCTACTCGCAGATCACGCAGGAGCAGGTCAAGCAGTACATGCAGACGCTCGCCACCGTCTTCCAGTTCGTCATGCAGGGCGTGAACAACGCGAACGCGGGCGGCGCGTCTGCTTCGCCCGCCGCTTCGCCGTCCGCCTCGCCGTCAACTTCGGCGTCGCCGGGGCGGACGCCGTAAGCGCGCGAGAGGAGAAGAGCCGTGCGCTACATCATCCTGCTCCTCGTCGGCGCGCTTCTTGGCGCGGGCGCGTGCTACTACTTCTTCGTCGGCGCGCCCCGCGTCAAGCAGGCGCGGCTCGGCGCGCAGACCCTGCAAGCGCCCGACGCCGCGGGCGATCCGCCCGGCACGCTCGTCCTAACGCTCGACGAGAAGTTCTTCGAGACCTTCCTCTCGACGATCTTCCGCGACCTCAACCCGCCGACGTTCCGGCTCGGCGCGAACACGGGCGTCGCGCCGGACAACTTTAACGGCTTCGGCGGCTCGCGTTTCGTCAACGCGCAGGGCGGCTGCTCTAACCAGATCGCGATCACGCAGGAGGGCGGCGGCGCGAAGACTGCCGTCGCGCTGCGCGACAACCAGATCAGCACGCCGCTCGCCTTCAACGGCACTTACAGCGCCTTCGGCAACTGCGTGCAGCTCCGCGGCGCGGCGCAGGCGACCATCGCGCTCTCGTTCGACCGCGCGCAGCAGACGCTCTACGGGCAGATCAACGTCGTCGGCGTCAACCTCGAAAACGTCTCGCCGATCTACGAGCCGCTCATCACGACCTTCGTGCAGTCCGCGATCAACCAGAAGGTCAACCCGCTCGTCATCATGCGCGGTCAGCAGTTGACCTTAAACGTCCCCGTGCAGGCGAGCGGCGGCACAGTCCACGCGCAGGCGAAGGACGTGCGCGCCGAAATCAAGAACGGCGCGCTTCGCCTCCACATCTCTTACGACTTCGCGGGCGCGAAAGGCGCTGCCGCGCCCGCGCAGCCGCAGAGCTAACCCACGACCGGCACGGCTAAGACGAGAGACCGCGCGGCTCGCAAATCTCCTGGGAGCCGCGCGGTCTTCTTTCCGTCCGAGTCGCCCCGAAACTTTCTGCGACAAAAAACCTCATTCCGCCGTCTCACACGGCGCGGAGGAAAATCTTTCCCGAGGAGACGTCTCTATGTCGAAGAGTTTTCGAATCCTAACGCGCACGGTTTTCAGCCTCGCCCTCGTCGCCTTGGTCGCGGTCTCTCACCACGCGCGCGCGCAGAGCGCCGTGACGGGCACTTGGACGGCCACGCTCGACACGTCGAAGCCCGACCGTATTCAACTCAACTTCGAGCGGCGCACGGAGCGCGGCGGCAGGAGCCAGACGGGGATGGGCTACGAGTTCTCCGAGCTGCAAGGCTTGACGCGCGAGCAGGCGCGGGACGGCGGCGCGGTGCGCTTCAGCCTCGTGCGCGAGGCGGGGCGGGTTGACTGCGAGGGCACGTTCCAGAACGGCAGGGGCTCCGGCACGTTCAGCTTCACGTCGAACCCCGGCTTCGTCGCGGCGATGAAGAGCCGGGGCTTCGACTTCGAGAAGCAGGACTCGACGCGCCACGGCGACGAGCGCGACGTCGAGGATCGCCTCTTCTCCGCGACCGCGCTCAACGTGACGACCGCCGCCGCGGACGATCTCGCCTCGGCGGGCTTCGGTCAGTTAACCGTTGACGATCTCTTCAAAGCCGTCATCTTCAAGGTGGACTCGAAGTTCATGCGCGAGATGAGGGCGAGCGGCTTCGAGAACATGGGGATGGAGGAGCTCGTGAAGGCGCGCATCTTCAAGATTGACGCCGACTACGTGCGCCAAGTCGCGCAGATGGGCTTCGCCAGAGAGCCTTTCGAGAGCCTCGTCAAGATGCGCATCTTCAAGATCACGCCCGAGTTCATCAACGAGATGCGCAGTGAGGGGCTCACGAACCTCTCGGTCGAAGACCTCGTGCGGCTGCAAATCTTCAAGGTTGACGCCGCGTTCATACGCCAGGCGAGAGCCGACGGCATGCCGCTCGACGTCGAGAGCCTCGTGCGCAGACGCATCGGCGCGCGCGCGCGATAACTCTTCATCCGATCATCATTCTCGATTCATAAACGCGCCGCGCGCTCGCGTCGTAAAGAGGCGGGCGCGCGGCGCGTCGTTCATGCTCAGACGTTCAGTCCTCGGCGGGCGCTAAACCGCTGATGGCGGGACCGTTGACGACGTGCCCGTCCTCGCGGTGGTAGCGCGAGCCGTGGCAGGGGCGCGCAGGATCGCGCCCTCGCCCGGCTTGATCTCGTCAACCGATTCGACGTCGCCCGGCGTCGCAAGATCAGTGTACTGCGCGGCGACGTTCAGGTTCTCTTTGGCGAAGTCCGGCAGCGCCGAGAGCGTCTTGCGCGAAGGGTCGTAAACCGCCGCCCACTCGTTCTCGCGCCCCGCGATGAGATCGGTGATGAGGATTCCGGCAATCGTGCCGTGCGTCATGCCGTTGCCGCTGTCGCCGGTGGCGATGTAAACCGACTTCTTGTCGAGCGGGTTGCGACCGATGAAGGCGAGGCTGTCCACCGGCTCCATCACCTGCCCAGACCAGCGAAATTCGATGCCTTCGACCATCGGGAAGCGATCCCGCGTCCACTTCTCAAGGATGCCGAAGCGTCGCTCGGCGTCGTCCGCCTGCCCCGTCTTGTGATCCTCGCCGCCGACGACGAGCACGTCGTAGCCGCTCTTGCCGTTCGAGCCCTCCTGAATCCTGATGTAGTGGTAGGGGTCGGGCGTGTCCCACAAGAGAATCTTCGGCACGCTCCCTCGCGCGACGCGCGCGCCGATGACGTAGGTGCGGTAGGGAGCCTGCTTCGTGTGAATCTCGAAGAGGTCGTTGACGGGCGAGTTCGTCGCGACGACGACGGCGCGCGAGGTGACGACTTTACCGCCGCTCGTCTCGACGCGCGCCGCGTCGTCGTCCACGCCCTCGATCTTTTCGGCGTGCGTCTCCATGAAGACGCGCCCGCCGTCGCGCTTTAGGGCGCGCGCCAGCCCGTCTATGTACTTGAGGATGTGGAACTGCGCCTGACGGGGAAAGCGCAGCGCGCGCCCCGTGTCGAACGAGAGATCGGGGACGCGCTCGACCTCCTCGATCTCTGTCAACCCGCAGCGGTGCGCGGCGGCGAGTTCGTCGTCTAAGACTTTCGTCGCCTCGCCGGGCGGGACGAATAGATAACCGTCGAGCCGCGAGAAGTCGCAATCAATCTTCTCGGCGCCCACGATCTCTTCGACCTTCTCAATCGCCGCCGCGTGGCTCTCCGCGGCGAGGTGCGCGCCGCGCTCGCCGAAGAGCTTTTCCAGCTCGAAGTAGCGGTCGTCGAGCGCGGTGACGAGGTGCGCGGTGGTGCGGCAGGTCTCGCCGCCCGCGATTGCGCCGTCGTCCAAGACGGCGACGCGCTTGCCCTCGCGCGCGAGCAGGTACGCCGTCGTCATGCCCGCAATGCCTGCGCCGACGACGCACACGTCCGCGTCCAAGTCCTCCGCCAGACGCCCCTCGCGCGGCGTGTCGGCAGTCGCCATCCAGACGGAAGTGCTCTCACCGTTATCTGTTCTCATAGTCGTTAGCCTCGCGGCTGAAGAGTTCGGTCAGCCGATCATAAGGAGCGGGCGACTGCAAGCCGCGGCGCGCGATGCGCCGGTCATTTGTCGCCCTCCGGCTCCTCCGCCCAGAAGACCCACGCGACGCCGTTCGCGTGGCGCTCGCGCGGCGGCAGCGCGCCGCGCTCTTCGAGCAGCGTGCGCGCGCCGCGCTGCACCGTGGCGTAGAGGTACTGCGCCAAGTCCGCGAACTCCCAGCCGCGCCCGGCGAGCCCGGTCTTGCCGAAGGCGCGTTCGAGCCGCGCGCGCCTCTTCTCGAAGAGGTCCGCGAACTGTTCAGCCATCTCGCGGCAGGCGGACGCGAACTCCGCGCGCTCCTCGGCGGTCACGACGGGGAAGTTCGGCTCGTAGTAGCGCTCGGTCGGGTGCGACTTCTCCCACTCCTCAGCCTCGCGCAGAAGTTCGCTGCGCACCATGTCGCCGATGTGCGCGTGGACGCTCGGCGGCGAAAGCTCGAGCGCCTCGGCGAGCTGCGAGATCGTCTTCGGCTCGCGCGCGACGAGGTTCAGTATCTCCTCCTTCGTGCCGTCGGGCAGCAGCTTGTTCTTGGCGATTGCCGACCAGGGATCGCTGTACCCTTCCCGCTTCGCCGAGACGCACTCGCAGGCGAAGCACAACCCTTCGAGACCTTCGGGGACGCTCATCCGTCAACCCCCCTTTACAGATCCTGTTTTAGGGCGTATCCTAATGCTGTTTTAGGGGACAGGCTAAAGCTATCACTAGTCCGGCGTACAGGCAAGGCGGCGGCGATTGTCTGTCCGGGCTGACGCGCCGGAGGCGTGGGGCGACCTCCCACGCGGCGGGCGCTGGGAGACTCACAAAGGGAGGTTTGTAATGGCAAGTCCGGCAAGTCTGGGCAGACACCCGATTCACCCGATGATCATCCCCTTCCCGATCGCGCTGTGGGTCTTTTCGCTCGTCGCCGATCTGATCTACCTGTGGCGCGGCAACCTCGTGTGGAGGGACTGGATCGCCTTCTACACGCTCTTGGGCGGCATCCTCGGCGCGGCGGCGGCGGCGGTGCCCGGCATCGTTGACTGGCTCTCGATCAAGGATCGCGAGGTCAAAAGGATCGCCGACTGGCACGCGCGCTTAAACGTCATCGCGCTCGTCGTCTTCCTCGCCGACTTCTACCTGCGCACGGGCGGCGGCGCGCACTGGGTCGGCGGGAGTACGACGATCCCCCTGCTGCTCTCCGTGCTCGGCATCGTGCTCATTACGATCTCCGGCTGGCTCGGCGGCGAGATGGTTTACGTGCACGGCGTCGCGGTCGAGCCGCAGCGCGACGCGCCGGTCGAGGAGCGCGGCAAGTCGCGCGTGAGTTAATCAATCCGTCTCGGAGGGCGCGCGCCGGGCGTCCGAAGTCCGAGCGGGCAGGCGCGTAAAAAAACGGGCGGGCGACGACGAGAC
>JAIVGV010000316.1 GCA_020201365.1 Acidobacteriota bacterium | reverse complement strand
CCTCCTTGCTCACGTCTATGCCGTAGCGTTCGCGCAGGACGTACTGCGGCAGGATGTAGCCGGAGACCGAGAGCGGGTGGACGAAGACGAACTTGATTTTGTGGCGCGGCGGCGCGGCAGTCGTCGTGCCCGGCGACTTGCTCTCCGGCGGGTGCGTCAGCGCGTAGATGTCCGCGATGGAGCGGACGCCGGAGTCTGCGCGCACGTAGCAGACCGAGCGGTAGTCGTAGCGCGCGGGCTCCGCGCGTTCGGGCGGCGCGCCGCCGCCGCTCGTAGTCTTGTCCGCGCCCGCGGTCTTATCTGTGATCGCGGTCTTGTCCGCCTGCTTGTACGGCGGCAAGCCTTCGCTGACGACGTAGAGGTTCTGTAGCTCGTCCTTCCACTTCGGCGAGGAGAACAGCTCGGCGACGACGCCGGGGCTCAGGATCGCGACGTCCAAGAGTCCGCTCTTGTACCACGCGAGCACGTCGTCGTAGGCGCCGTCCACGAGGCGGAAGCTGACCTTCCGCCCCCGCTGTTGCGCGGAGATGCGCGAGAGCACCTGCTCGTAGTCGAGGTGCGTCTTCTCCGAGCCGTTGTAGTTCACCACGCCGATGCGCACGACGAGCGGCGCGGGCGTCGGCGTCGGCGCCGCCGGCTGGCGTTGACCGACGGCGTGCGCTTCGCGCGACGCGTGCGCGTCCGCGTTCTGCGGCTCGCGCGCGGTCGCCGTCGGAGCGACCGGCGCGCGGCGCGCGTCGGTGGTGAAGAGATCGGAGAGCGCGAGGAGCGCGACGGCGAGTGCGGCGAGCAAGAGCAGGCGTGAGCGTTGAGGCATGGCGCGTGAACCTCCGTTGGGAGTGAAGGGCGCGGACTTCGCGGGCGCGCGCGTTTGAGCCGAGGGAGTTCGGGTCTGCGGAAAGTGCGGCGGCTCGGCGACCGGCGGCGGACAAGCTCGCGAGAGGCTGAGGCGCGCCGGGCGCGCGGGCGTTTGAAATTCGGCGCGGCGCTATTCTACGCCTTCCGGCGCGCGGGGCAAGGTTTTTTCCGCCGCGTCGTCGCCCGCAGCGACGCAGCGCGCCGCGCGGTTATTAGCGTTGCAGGCGCGTGAGCCAGTGCATGATGTTGAGCGCGAGTTGTCGGTTGTCGGTGTTGGGGTAGTTCATCCCGAAGGCGCGACCCTTGCTGTCGATCTGCGCCGAGAGCATCGCCGCCTCGCCGAGGACGACCGCGCGCCCCCTGCCGAACTTCATGGCGAGACCCTGCGAGCGCCCCGCCGCCGACACGCTCTGCTTCGTCGCCGGGTTCGTGTCAACCGCCGTCGGCGGAAGGAGCAGGAGCGCGGCGCTGTCGGCAGAACCTTTGAGCGACTGACCCGTGAAGGTGGCGACGCGGCTGACGCGCTCGGCGGCGTTGCTCAGCCCTCGCGGATCGCGCGCACGCCTTCGAGCAGGCGCTCGATCTCTTCGTCGTTCGTGTAGATCGCGCAGCCCGCGCGCACGAGCCCGTCCCCGCCTAAGCCCAGGCGCTCGACGACGGTCTGCGCGTAGAAGTCGCCGTGCGAGACGAAGACGCCGCGCCGGGCGAGGCGGCGCGCGACTCCGGCGGACGCCACACCTTCGACCGTGAACGCGACCGTCGGCGTGCGCGGCGCGCCCGGCGCGGGACCGTAGAGGCGCACGCCCTCGATCTCCGACAAGCCGTCCCACAACTTCTCGAAGAGCCGCGAAGAGCGCGCGTGTAATTCTTCAAAGACTACCGCGAGCCGTTCGCGGCGCGCCGTGATCTGGTCGTCCCGGCAGAGCGAGGCGAGGAAGTCAACGGCGGCGGCAGCGCCCACTATCCCTTCGTGGTTGAGCGTCCCCGACTCGGCGTTCTCCGGCGCGTAGTCGGGCGCGGGTGCCAGCTTGTGGAAGTCGAGCGCGTCGAGCAGCTCGCGCCGGACGAACATCACGCCGACGTGCGGGCCGTTGAACTTGTAGGCGGAGCAGGCGAGGAAGTCGCAAGCCAGCGCGCGCACGTCCGCGAGCGCGTGCGGGACGTAGTGCACGGCGTCAACGTATGAGAGCGCGCCGCGCTCGTGCGCGAGCCGCACAGCCTCGCCCGCGTCGTTGATCGTGCCGAGCGCGTTCGACGCCGCGCCGACGGCGACGAGGCGCGTGCGCTCATTTACGAGGCGCGCGAACTCGTCCCAGTCGAGCTGCCCGGTCTCCGTGATCAAAGGGACGGTGCGGACGTTGAGCGAGAGATCGCGCGCGAGTTCGCGCCACGGATCGGAGTTGCCGTGGTGGTCGAGTTCGGTGACCACGATCTCATCATTCGCCTTGAGCGTGCGACCGAGGGCGCGCGAGACGTGGAGCGTGAGCGCCGTCATGTTCGCGCCGAAGACGATCTCCTGGGGCGTCGAGTTGAAGAAGTCGGCGAACGCACGCCGCGCCTCTTCGAGCAGCGCGTCGGTCTCGGCGCTCGTCGGGTACTCCCAGTGCGTGTTGGCGTTGTGGTGGTAGAGGTAGTCGGTGACGGCTTCGCCGACCTCGCGCGGGACTTGCGTGCCGCCGGGCCCGTCGAAGTAGGCGACCCGGTAGCCGTTGTGCGCGCGTTTGAGCGCGGGGAAGTGCGACCTGATCTCCGCGACCGGGGCGACGCGCGGCTCAGACTTTTCTGGCTGTGGGTTGGACATTCGATCACTCGCGTAGGTGTTTCAGTTCGAGTTGACCATGTTAGGAGGTGCGTTCACCGCAGAGGCGCGGAGGACTCGCAGAGTTGGCGCAGAGAAAACCCTCTGCGAGTCTCCGCGTGATCTCTGCGCCTCTGCGGTGAACGCACCTTCCTTTTCCATTCAAGCTTAAATCAAACAACTCGCGTCAGTCGTACTCGTCCGATCCCTGCACCCAGATGAAGGATTGCAGGTCGATCATGTCGCGCGGCTTCAAGTCGCGGTTGTCGCGCCGCGCGGTCTCGGCGAATTCAAGCAGGCTCGCGTAGGTCTCCCAGTTCGGGCGCGACTTGTACCGGAAATCGAAGCCGTATTCCCGCGCGGCGATCTTCGTCACCGTCGGTTTCAGGAAGATGTGCTCGCGGGGCTGCGCGATGAAGCCGAAGACGGTGACGAGGGGCCACGTGAGCACGCGTGTCTGCCGGCGCGGCAAGTTTGATACGACTTCGACCCAGCGCTCGAAGCGCCGGCGCACGTCGCCCGCGCCGTGCAGGAAGTCGTAGAGCCCTTCCGCAAAAGCGCGCGCCCCCTCGCGGGATTTTACCGCGTCGCGCAGCGCCATCTTCTCGAAGGAGAAGATCATGCTGTAACGGCTGCGCTGCTCGACGCGCACGGCGCGCGCGGCGATCTCCTCGCACGCGCCCCGCTTCAGCAGCGCGCGAAACTCCTCGCGGTTGAGCGCCTCCTCCCAACGCTCGTGCGTCTCCCACTTGTACTCGCGCTCCCAAGCGACGTAGGTCTCGTCGCGGAAGCCACCGGGGAAGTGGCGCAGGAACTTGCGCCGGCAGCGTTGCGCCCCCGCCGAAAGATTCTTCGCCGCCGCCGCGCCGCGCCCGTCCCTTTTCGTCGCCATCGTCAGCCTCCCTCGTTCGAGCTTTGAACTCGTGCCGCCGAAGTTTCGCGCGCCTTCGCGTGCGTCCCGCTACCAGTGATGCAGGAGGACGCGCGCGATGCGCCCCGCGATGAGGAGTCCGAAGCCGATGCCGAGGACGACGAACATCAGCTTGCGGTTCGGTCGCCCGTAGCGAATCTGCCAGACGCCGCTCGCGACGCTCGCCGCGCCGAACGAGATGATCACCGCGAAGAGCGTGTACGTCAGGAGCAGCACGCCCGCCCCGCCCTCGAAGCCGGTCGTCGCGCCCGGCGCGCCCGTGTGAAGCACGATGTTCGTCACAATCACGGCGATGGTGCCGACGCCGACGACGAGGATCGCGCCGAGCGCGAGCAGAACCCAGCCGAGCGCGCGCACGCGGCGGACGCCGCGCAGCAGCTCGCCGCAGCGCGGGCAGGTACCCGGCGCGGCGTCCGGCGTCGTGTAGCCGCAGCGGAAGCAGATGCGCGCGTCACTGGGCACGTGGCTCACAAGTTCGGACTCCTGGCGGTCGTGTGCGACGAGCCGGGCGCGCCGCGCGGGTCAGTAGGCGCGCGCGAAGATGACGCGCTCGCGCGCCGCCTTGTCGCAGTAGATGCACGCGCCTTCGTCGCCGGTCTGGTCGAACGGGATGCAGCGCGTCGTCGCTTTGGTCTCCTCCTTGATCTTCGCCTCACACTCGCGCGAACCGCACCAGCGGGCGCGCGCGAAGCCTCGTTCGACCGCCGACTTGAACTCGTCGTAACCTTGCGGCTCTTGCGTGTTCGCCTCGCGGAAGGCGAGCGCGCGCTGATGAAGCGACTGCTGAACCTGAGCGAGGGTTTCGCGGACGAGAGCAACGAGCCCTTCCTGCTTGACGAAGGACTTGCCCTCCTTGCCGGGCTTGTCGCGGCGGGCGAGCGCGACCGTCCCGTTCGCCACGTCTCTGGGTCCGACCTCGACGCGCAGGGGCACGCCGCGCATCTCCCAGTCGTTGAACTTGAAGCCGGGCGTCAGCCCGTCGCGCTCGTCGAGCTTCGCGCGAATGTCGTTGGCGACGAGTTCTTCACGAATTCGCTGCGCGGTCTCGAAGACGCTCGCGCGCTCTTCGTCGGTTTTGTAGATGGGAACGATCACGGCTTGGATCGGCGCGAGTCTTGGCGGCAGTGCCAAGCCTTTGTCGTCGCCGTGCACCATGATGATCGCGCCGATGAAGCGCGTGGAGAGTCCCCAGGAGGTCGTCCAGCAGTATTGAAGCTCGCCGTGGCGGTCGAGGTAGCGTATGTCGAAGGCTTTGGAGAAGTTCTGACCGAGGTTGTGCGACGTTCCGGCTTGCAGGGCTTTGCCGTCGCCCATCATCGCCTCGATGGAGTAGGTTTCGTCCGCTCCGGCGAAGCGCTCCGAGTCCGACTTGCGTCCGGGGATGACGGGGATGGCTGCTTCGTTGACGGCGAAGTCCGTGTAGATGTCTAACATCTGCCGCGTCTCCGCGGCGGCTTCCGTATAGGTCGCGTGCGCGGTGTGCCCCTCCTGCCAGAAGAATTCGAGCGTGCGCAGGAAAAGTTTTGTCCGCAGCTCCCAGCGCACGACGCTGTTCCACTGGTTGATGAGGACGGGGAGGTCTCTGTAAGACTTGATCCACTTCGCGTAGGCGTGACCGATGATCGTCTCCGAAGTCGGGCGGACGACCAGAGGCTCTTCGAGTTCCTTCCCGCCTCCGACGGTGACGACCGCCAGCTCCGGCGAGAATCCTTCGACGTGCGACTTCTCGCGCTCTAAGAAACTTCGCGGGATGAGCAGCGGGAAGGCGGCGTTAACGTGCCCCGTCGCCTTAAATCTCTTGTCTAACGCCTGCTGGATGTTCTCCCACAGCGCCCAACCGTAAGGGCGCACGATCATGCAGCCGCGCACGGGCGCGTAGTCGGCAAGCTCGGCGCGCAGCACGAGCTGGTTGTACCACTCGGCGAAGTCTTCGGCGCGGGATGGGAGTTTGTGCTCCGACATTCTTCTATCTCGGCTGGGAGTGCTCTCCGGATTCATCACGCCACGGAACCTTCTCCCACTTCTCCGGCGCGCTCACGAAGCGCGCGATCTTCCACTTGCCGTCGGGCTGTCGCCGCCACAGCTCGTTGCCGCGTATGACGCGCCCGACCGTGACGGGTGAGCCGTCGAAGTGCGCCGTCTCCGTCCAGATGTCATAGACGGAGGCGACCGAGCCGGAGACGACGACCTCGTCAATCTTCAGCTCGTAGGTCGAGCGCATCCCCTCCTTCTTCTCCGGCAGCCCCGCGGCGGCGAACGCCCCGCTCAAGCCGAACTCCGGCGCTCGCGGGAACCAGCCGATCATCTTGTCAGCCCAGATCGAGTTCGCCGCCGCGTCGTCGCCGCGGTTCGTCGCCTCGACCCAGTCGGCGAGCGCCTTGCGTATCTGCGCCTCGGACTTCCTCTCGTCACTAGGCGACCCGCGCCGCTGAGCCGCCGCTCCGCCCGCGTGTGCGAACAGGGAAAGGACTAAGCCGAACGCGAACGCGCGACTTCGCATGTCTCCACTCCTCCTCATCAATCTCACCTCCGACAACAACGCGTGGCGCAGTTTATCACGCCCGCGCTGCGTCTGGCGTCCCTTCGGGCGGACGACATTTCGCGCGGCGGCGGTTATAATTGAGCCATCCATTGAGAGCAATCATCCGAGTTTGTAAGGAGTCGAAAGAAACGCCGTGGAGAAGACGACGAAGCGCCCCGCGCGGATTAAGTTCGACGGGCGCATCCTGTTTCTGACCGAAGACACCGCGCTCATCCGACGCCAGCTCGAAGCGGGCGCGGAAATGGAGTACAACGAGTCGCTCCCGCTGATGAACAACATCTCGACCGACGAGATCACGCCCGGCTGGGTCTGCTTCTACTACGACGAGACCTTGGGCGAGTACGTTTACGTCGGGATGCGCGAGGGCGCGGTTAAAAAAGACGAAGTTAAACGAGGCGGCTTCTCGGTCGTCGTCTCCGGGCTCTCGAAGGGCTGCGGGTCGTCGCGCGAGACCGCGCCGTTCGCGGAGAAGGCTGCCGGGATCGATCTCGTCATCGCGAAGACGATTGAGAAGATTTACGGTCAGAACTCACAGAACATCGGTCTCTTAACCTCGACCGACTTCGGGCTGATCGAGAGGATCGGGCGCGGCGAAGAGATTCCGCTCGCGGAGTTCACGCGCGGGCTCGACGCGATCTCGAAAGATATCGTCGAGTACGGCGGGCTCTTCAACTACAACAAGGCGCGGCTCGCGGGGGAAGCGTCTCCGCCTCCTTTGGAGACGAAGCGGCGACCGATGAACATCGTCGAGAAGATCGTCGCGCGCCACGCGTTCGTCAGCGCGGGGCGCGTCGGCGTCGAAGCCGTGAAGCCGGGGGACGCGCTCTTCGCCTTGACGGACGTGCGCTTCTCGCACGAGTACGTCACGCCGATGGCGGAGAGTCTGTTCAAGCAGGCGCTGGGCAGAGACGCGCGCGTGACCGAGCCCGAATCGGTCTATGCCTTCCGCGATCACCTGACCTTCCTCGGTCGCGTGATGCCGGAAGAGAAGCGCAAGATGGGACTCCTTGATCGCGCGAACGGTCTCGCCACCACGCAGGCGAGCTTCACGGACGAGCAGGGCATCAGATTGTACGGCGGCACGGAGGAGCGCGGCTCCGAAGCGATCTGCCACAACGCGGTCGTCGAAGACATCGCGCTGCCGGGTCAGCTCGTCATCGGCACGGACTCGCACACCTGCATGGCGGGCGTGCTCGGCTGCTTCGCCTTCGGCGTCGGCTCGACCGACATGGCGAACGCCTGGTACACCAAAGACATCCGCCTCAAGGTGCCGGAAGTCGTCCGCTTCGTACTCCGCGGCGAGAAGCGCGCCGACGTTTCCGCCAAAGACGTGATGCTCAAAATCCTCTCGACCGACTACATGAAGCAGGGCAAGGGCATCGGTCAGGTTCTAGAGTTCGCCGGCGACGGGATCAAGGATTGGTCAATTGACGAGCGCGCGACCTTGACCAACATGGCGGTCGAAGCCGGGGGCTTCACGGGCATCATCGAGCCCGACGAGGTGACGCTTCGCTACTTAACGCGGACGCGCGGTCTCGACGCCGAAGAGGTTCGCAAAGGTTTCTTGCGCAGCGACGAGGACGCGGAGTACGCCGCCGCGTTCGAGATCGACTTGGGCGAGATCCGCCCGATGGTCGCCACGCCCGGCGATCCGCGAAACGGCGTCAACATCAGCGATCTTGCAGAAGAGGTGCGGATCAACACCGCCTACGGCGGCTCCTGCACCGGCGGCAAGATGGCGGACATGGACATGTACGCCGCCGTTTTGAAACGCGCCGTCGAACGTGGGCGTCGTGTCGCGCCGGGCGTGCACCTCTACCTGCAGTTCGGCTCACAGAAAATTAAAGAATACGCGCGCGCGCGCGGCTACATCGAGCTTTTCGAGAAGGCTGGCGCGGAGCTGATCGACCCCTCGTGCGGCGCGTGCATCAACGCGGGACCCGGCGCGTCGAAGTCGAAGGACGAGGTGACGGTCAGCGCGCAGAACCGCAACTTCCCCGGTCGCAGCGGTCCCGGCAAGGTCTATCTCGCGTCGCCCTACGTCGTCGCCGCGTCGGCGATTGCCGGTCGCATCGTCGAGCCGGAGGAGTACTTGCGCGAGCGCGTGGAGGAGCTGGTCGGCGCATGAAGGGCATCGGCACGGGGCGACTCTTCACGGATCACGCGCCCAAGTACGAGCGCGTCGAGCGCGAGCGGCGTTATCTGCTAACGCAAGTCCCCGAAGGTCTCAAACTCCAAGACCCGCACGCGCAGATTACGGACAACTACATCACGGGGACGCGCCTGCGCCTGCGAAAGTCGCGCTGGGTTCCCGCCAACGAGTGGACGCTCAAGTTCACGCAGAAGCACACGCCCCGTCCGCCCGACTTCTCGCGCACGCTGATCACCAGTTTTTATCTGGACGAGATCGAATACGAAACTCTCTCGGTCTTCGAGGGCAACGAGCTACGCAAGAATCGCTACCCCTTCGAGCACGAAGGGCGCAAATACTCGGTTGATGTTTTCCTCGGCGCGCTCTACGGACTCATACTCGCCGAAACGGACTTCGACGACGACACGGAGATGGACAACTTCCCCGTGCCGCCATTCGCCGCACGCGACGTGACAAACGATGTGATCTTCACCGGCGGGCACCTCGCCTTCACGACGATTGACGAGCTGCGCGCGGAACTGAAGAAGAGAAACGATGAAGTAGGAACGATGAACGGTGAACCGAAAGCCTAATGGGTCTTTCTTCATCGTTCATCGTTCCCACTTCATACTTTCGCCTATGCGTTCGACCGGACTACTCGTCATCCTCCTCGGCGTCGGCGTCATCGTCGTCGGGCTCTTGATCTACGCGGGCGCGCTCTCTTGGTTCGGTCGCCTGCCCGGCGACATTCGCTACGAGGGCGCGACGACGCGCATCTATGTGCCGATCACCTCGATGATCGTCGTCTCGGTCGTGCTGAGCCTCGTGATGTACCTGCTGCGCCGCTTCCTCTGAGACCGAAAATGCCGACGCCTGCGCAAGTCACGGTTTACACCATCGGTCACGGCCGCCACCCGTGGGAGGAGTTTCTGGCGCTGCTGCGTCGGTACGAGATCGAGCTGCTCGCGGACGTGCGCAGCGTCGCGCGCTCGCGGTGGGTGCAGTTTAACGGTCAGGTGTTGGAGGCGGCTCTGCGTCGCGCGCGGATCGGCTACGAGTGGCTGCCCGAGTGCGGCGGCAAGAAGATCGCGCCGCCCGCCGATCTCGCGCGCGGGCTGGATCGGATCATCGAGTTGGCTGCGGACGCGCGCGTCGCGATCATGTGCTCGGAGTCGCAGCCCTTGACGAAGCACAAGCAGCCGCGCGCGAACTGCCACCGCGTCGGGTTGCTCTCACCCCGTCTGCGCGAGCGCGGCGCGCGCCTGATTCACATACTGCCCGACGGCGGGACGCTTGAGACGGACGAGTCGAAGCTGTTTTCGATCTGGTAGTGGCGGTGCGGGCAGAGGTGTGTGCGACGGCGTGAGGTGATCGGCGTATCCGAGCCCCAACGGGGCGAGATTAGACAGCTTGGGGCAACGCCCCAAGCTGTCTAATCTCGCCCCGTTGGGGCTTTATCACGACACGGGTTTGATCTGACTTAAAGTCTCCGCGAAGCGCGGGTCGTCGCGCAGGCGCGCCCAGTTGCGGTCGCGCTCGAAGAAGGCGCGGTTCTCGTTGCCGAGTCTGATCGCGCGCGCGAGCCAGTCGAAGGCGGCTTCGCGGTCGTCTTCGAGCGCATAGACGGAGGCGAGCCAGTAGGCCGCGTCGGCGTCAACTGAAGCGTTCTCGATCACTTGCGGGGTGAGTTCGGCGCGCGCGGCTTCGTGATCGTCTTGGGCGCTTAAGGCGAGCGCGAGGAAGGGGCGTATGCCGGGCATGTTGGTGTGCGCGGCGAGCAGGCGGCGAAGGAGCGCGGCGGCTCTGGCTGCGTCGCCGACGTAGTAGCAGGCGAGCGCGCGCAGGGCTTGGGCGAGCGGGTTGTCGGGCTAGGCTGAAAGAGCCTGTTCGAGTTCGGTCGTGGCTTCGTCGTAGCGCTCCTCGAAGATCGAGATGAGCGCGGGGTTGCAGGCGGCGACGACGTAGGCGGCCGGATCGAGTTGCACGAGACGATCATAG
>JAIVGV010000213.1 GCA_020201365.1 Acidobacteriota bacterium | reverse complement strand
CCACATGTCTTCGCGCTGGAAGAAGACCCTGGCGTCGTCCGTGTGGTAGAGGCTGTAAACGTCCGCCTGCGTGCTCAGGAGCGTCTCGGGGTAGCGGACGTGCGCGCGCAAGTCTTCCGGCATCTGCGCGGAGTCGCGGAAGAGCGCGGGGAAAAGATTCCGGTAGGCGCGAAGGATCGGGTCGTCCGTGTCGAAGACGTAGAAGACGACGCTCCCGTCGTAAGCGTCAACCGAGACCTTCACGCTGTTGCGGACGTAGTTGACCGACGCGCCTTCCAAGTCGTGATGCCGCGCGTAAGGGTAAGTGTCGGTCGTCGTGTAGGCGTCCATCAGCCAGAAGATGCGGCCGTCGCGCGAGACGACGACGTAAGGGTCTGCGTCGTATGAGAGGAAGGGCGCGAGCGCGCGCACTCGCTCGCCGATGTTGCGGCGCATCAGCACGCGACTGTCGGGCGTCACGTCGTCGGCGAACGGCAGCCGCGAGAGATCGTCCGTCTCCCACGCGAGGACGAAGCGGCGCAGGAAGCCCCCGACCGGGAAGCCGCCCGATCCTTCATAGACCGTCGAGGCGTTCGCGTCGCCCTGCGGGTAGTCGAACTCCTGCTGCTTGGTCTTCACATACACGGTCGTGTCGGTCTTCTCGCCGAAGTAGATCTGCGGGCGCGCGAGCTTCACGTCCGCCGCGCTCGTCTCGGTCGGCATGTTCGAGAGGATGAACTCGGGGCGACCCTCGGCGGTGAAGCCGTTGGCGGTGTTCATCGTCACGCCGTAGCCGTGCGTGTAGATCAGACGCTCGTTGATCCAGTTGCCGCGCGAAGAGGCTGGCAGCTTGGAGACGTCTAACTCGCGCGCCGCGAGAAGGACTTGCCGCGTCTGCCCGTTGACCGCGTAGCGATCTATGTCCACGTCGTTGAAGTCGTAGTAGGTGCGTATCTCCTGCACCTGCCGCAGCGTGTCCTGCAAGGCTCGGTAGTCCCACAGGCGCAGGTTGTCGAGCGTCGGGCGGTCGGCGTCGAGCGCGTATGCGTCGTTCGTCGTGTCGGCGGGAAAGTCGCGCGCCTCCACCCTTTCCAAGTTGAACGCGCGCCGCGTCGCGGCGATGTTGCGCACGATGTAGGGCGCCTCGCGGTCGAGTTCGTTCGGCTTGACGACGAAGCTCTGCACGTAGCCCGGCACGGCGACGCACGCCACGACGTACACGACGAGCGGCAGCAGGATCGCCGCGACGAGAACTTTTACTTTTCGCAGCGCGAAAGCGTTGGCGAGCGCGACCGCAGCCGCGACGAGGAGCGCGACGCAGACGAGCGTCAGACCGGGAAGCAGGTAGTGGTCTTCCGTGTAGGTGACGCCGCTGAAGATCGTGTGATCGTCGAAGAGGTAAGAGAAGCGCGACAGATAGACTCGTAGCGCGAGCGCCACGAGCAGCGCCGCGAACGCGACCGAGACGATTGTGTGCGCCGAACGCCTCGTCGCCGCGGGCGCGAGTCTAGCGCGCGCCGCGACACTCTTCGGCACGCCGTCGCCGCCCGTCGTCGGCATTACGCCTAAGAACGTATAGACGAGCGCGCCGACCGTGCAGATGAACGCGAGCCCCAGCAGCCACGACGCGAACATCTCCGCGACGGGCAGCGTGAAGATGTAGAAGCCGAGCTGCCTTCCGAAGACCGGATCGACCTCGGCGGTCGGCGCGTGATTCAGCCACAGCGCGAAACTCTCCCACTCGCCGCTCATCCCGACGCCGTAAACCAGCCCGAAGAAGAGCGCGGCGACCCACGCGGCGGGCTTCAACACGCGCGCGGGCTCGAACGAGACCGGCTGATTGTTAACGAGTATGCGCCGGGGCGCGAGCGCCGCCGCAGCGGAAGCGCGCGCCATCAGCCAGAAAGCGCCGCGCAGGATGAGGACGGTCGCGGGCGCGAAGACGAGGAACGGCACGACCGCGTACTTGAGCGTCGTCCAGTAAACCGACGCGTAGCCGAGCGACCCGAACCACAGCGCCTCGACGTAAACCCCCGCCGCGCGCGACAGCAAAAACAGCACGACGACGAGCGCCAGCAGCCACCAACGCTTCCGCCCCCGCCGACGCCGCACCCCGCCCGACGGATGAATTTCAATCACGCGCCCGTCAACGTCGTCGGGCTCGAACGGTCTTCGCTCGTCGCTCATGCGGGTAGGATACGCCGAAATGAAGAAAGGGCGAAGGACGTTGAACGGTCAGCAGGGTTCGGCGCGCGCGCGTCGGATCAATCGCCGCGTGGCTTACTGTCGCCCGCTTTATTATCCGCCGCCTTATTCTCAACCGCTTTATAGCCCGTGCCGTTGATCACTTCTCTGAGCTTAGCCTCCGTCACCTTCTGATCGTCGTAACGGACGACAGCCACGCCCTTCTCGAAGCTCACCTCAACTTTTTCGACGCCCGCCGTCGCTTTCAATGCCTTGGCGATTGAGTCGGCGCACATCTTGCAGTGCATCCCCTCGACGTGGATTGTCGCCGTCTTAGTGGCGGCTGAGGCGCTGACCGCGCCCAACGCCAGGATGACAAGGACTCCAAACAGAGCGCCGCCATTTTTTCTTCGCATCTCTTCGTCTCCCATGCTTGAGCGGTTAGATGCCCGCCCGCTTCGACGCAGGTTCTTTGTCCGGGGCTGGCTTGAGCAGCGGCTTAACCTTCTGCTCGAACTCGTCGGGCAGCAGAATCCCCTCGATTATTTCACTCACCTTCCCGTCGCGGTCTATCACGACCGTGACGGGCAACGTCTCGCTCTGGGTGAAGGCGCTTTTAGTCTCCTTCGTGCCGA
>JAIVGV010000528.1 GCA_020201365.1 Acidobacteriota bacterium | reverse complement strand
GCTCGATGCCGCACATCCAGGTGACGCAGCGCTCTAGCCCCATGCCGAAGCCCGCGTGCGGGACGCTGCCGTAGCGGCGCAGGTCGAGATACCACTCGAACGCCTCGCGCGGCAGGTCGTGTTCTTTCAGTTGAGCTTCTAAAAATTCGAGCGAGGTGGCGCGCTCGCCGCCGCCGATCACTTCGCCGTAGCCTTCGGAGGCGAGCACGTCAACGCCGAGCGCGAGGTCGTCGCGTTCGGGGTCGCGCTTCATGTAGAAGGCTTTGACCGCCGCCGGGTAGCGGTGAACCATCACGGGGCGGTCGTACTGCTTCGAGATGTAAGTCTCGTCGGGCGCGCCGAAATCGCCGCCCCACTCGAAGCGCGTCTCAAGCTCGCCGCGCTCGTGCGCCTCTTGCAGCATCTTCACCGCGTCGTCGTAGTGCACGCGCGGGAACGGCGGCACGATCTGTGCGAGCTTCGACTGATCGCGCTCCAGAATCTTCAGCTCCTCCTGCCGCTCTTCGAGCACGCGCGCGGCGATGTATGACAAGAATCGCTCGGCGAGGTTCATCACGTCGTCGAGCGTCGCGTAAGCCATTTCGGGCTCGACCATCCAGAACTCCGTGAGGTGGCGGCGCGTCTTGCTGCGCTCGGCGCGGAAGGTCGGACCGAAGCAATAGACTTTGCCGAACGCGGCGGCGGTCGCCTCGTTGTAGAGCTGACCCGACTGCGAGAGGTACGCCTTCTCTTCGCCGAAGTAGTCAACCTCAAACAGCGTCGTCGTGCCTTCGCACGCCGCGGGCGTCAGGATCGGAGTGTCGAGGAGCGTGAAGCCGTCGTTGTCTAAGAAATCCCGGACGGCGCGGACGATGGTGTGGCGCACCTTGAGGATCGCGTGCTGGCGGCGCGAGCGGAGCCAGAGGTGGCGGTGATCCATCAAAAATTCCGTCCCGTGCTCCTTCGGCGTGATCGGGTAGCCCTCGACGCGCTGGACGATCTCAGCGCCCGTCACGTCTATCTCGTAGCCGCCCGGCGCGCGTTCGTCCGCTCGCACCGTGCCGCGTATGACGAGCGCGCTCTCCTGTCCGAGACCTTTGAGCGCGTCGAACAGCTCTTCGGGCACGTTCTTCTTGAAGACGACGCACTGGACGAGCCCCGTGCCGTCGCGCAGCTGCGGGAAGATGAGCTTGCCGCTGGAGCGCAGGTTGTAGAGCCAGCCGCGCAAGGTCACTTCCTCGCCGACGTGGCGCGAGAGGTCGCTGATGTAAACGTGCCGCGGTTCGTGTGTCAGTTGGGTCGCCATTTTGTCGGTTCGGGTGTGATCGGGTTTCCGATTACAAGTTAGGATGTCAGATTCCAGATTGCAAATCGCGGATCGCGCTCGATCACGTCGCGGCGGGGCGCAGGCGCGCGCCGAGCGTGGAGCGCAGCGCGGGGAAGCGGTTGAGCCAGTCGGCGGCTTGGATGGCGATGCGGATCATGGGCTCGATGAACTGCTCGTAAACTTCGGCGCGACCGCAGACGCCCGTCTGGTAGGAGAACGTGCCGCAGGCTTTCAGGCAGCGCTGCACGGTCATCAGCCGGAACTCGCTCGCGAACTCTTCGGGCGCGATCTCTTCGAGACCCCGCGCCTTTCGCTCTTCGAGAAAGTAGAGGCGGCGTTGGCGTATCTCCGCAAGCTCTGGCACGCCCGTCTGCCTGTCGAGCAGGAGCGAGACGAGATCGTAGCTGGCTGGACCCATGCGCGCGTCCTGGTGGTCAATGATGCGCAGGCGGTCTTCGTCGTCAACGATCAGGTTCGAAGAGTGGAAGTCGCGGTGGCAGAGGACGCGCGGTCGCCCGGCGAGTTCCGACGCGATGTCGTTCAGCTCCGCGCGGAGCTGCGCCTCGTCGCCGTGCGAGAGTTGCTCTCGCCGGTAGCTGCGGAAGTAGTGCTCGCAGAAGAAGTCGAGCTCCCACGAAAGCTTCGCCTCGTCGAAGGCGAGGCGGCTGGCGATGGAGTTGCGCTCGTAGGCGAGCGGCGTGGCGGCTTGGATGTCGGCGACGATCTGGATGGCGCGCTCGACGTAAGCCTCGCGCTCGTCCTCGGTCGCCGTCTCGAAGACGCGGCGCAGCTGGCGGTCGCCCAAGTCTTCCTGGAGGATGATGCCGGCGCCGGCGTCAACGTCGAGGATGGCGGGGACGGGGAGCTTCGCCGCCTCGAAGAGGCGCGTCACGTCTATGAAGGGGTGGACTTCCGGGTCGAAGGGTTCGGGATAGACCGCGGCGACCGCCGTTTTGCCGAGATGGGGGACGCGGAAGTATTCGCGCGTGGAGGCGTCGGGCGTGAGGGGGACGATCTCTTTCGGATCGCCGAAAGAGCGGCGCACGTAAGCCTCGATCCGCTCGCGCGCCGGGGCGTCGAAGGCGTGTGCGGTGATGCTCGTCGGGTGGCTCATGCGAAGCGGCGCGCGCCCGCTTAAGCGAAACGGCGGGGGCGAAGGGTCGCGTGTTCTGCGGTCGAAATGGCGTCTAACGGGAGTCGCGACGGATTGTATCATCGCGGGAGTTTGACCACAAAATTCTCGCCGCGCCGCTCGCCCGCGAGAGCCTTCGGCGGTCGCGCGGAATCGGCGACGAGTTCGTCGCGCACGACCGCCGCGTCTTCAAAGACTTCCCCGCTCCCGATGCGCACGTTCGCGCCGAGCACCGCGCGGCTGACGCGCGCGCCCCGCTCGATGAGCACGTTCTCCCACAGCACCGCGTCTGCCACGTCCGCGCCTTCGTCAACCCGTGAGCCGTCGCCGGCTTCGACCGTGCGATTCTCCGCGCGCATGAGCGCGATGCTGGTG
>JAIVGV010000212.1 GCA_020201365.1 Acidobacteriota bacterium | reverse complement strand
CTCCTCTATTATATGGCTCAGGGATTCGACCAGATCGGGGTTGGTCTCAAACAACCGCTTCATCGCCCGGTGTCCGATCTCCAAGACTTCCGTCTCCTCCTTGGCGATGACGTTCGCCGTGCGAGGCGCGCCCGTAAACAGCGCCATCTCGCCGAAGAACGCGCCCTCTTCGAGCGCGGCGACCGTGCGCATCTTGCCGTCGGCTGACTGCGCGCGCACTTCGACGCCGCCCCGGTGTATGACGAACATCGAATCGCCCGCCGCGCCCGCGCGGATGATCGGCTCGCCCGGCGCGTAGGTGCGGCTCTCGCAGGCGGCGGCTAAGCGCGCGAGCTCCTCCGGCGAGAGCGGCGCGAAGATGTCCACCGCCGAGAGTCGCTCGGCGACGCTGTCGAGCGGGGCGCGGGGTCTGCCGCCGTCGCGCGCGGGCCGCTCGACGTAGAGCGTCTGCGTCGGGTAGGCGAAGGTGAGACTGTTGCGGCGGAAGGCGTACCAGATGAGTTGTCGGATGAGCGCGTCGGAGTCGTGCTGCTTGGTGTAGTCAACGAGCCAGTATTTGACTTCGTAGTCCACGGCGAAGTCGCCGAGGTTTCGGATGCGGACGACGGGCGTGATCTTCTGCGAGACGTTCTCGGCGTCGCGCACCGCCTCGCGGACGACGTGGATGACCTTCGCCGGGGAGTCCGTATAGACGGCGTTGAAGAAGACGTTGCGCGCGTTCAGGTTGTCGCGCGGCGCGACCTCGATCTGCTCCTTGGCGAGCGAGCTGTTCGAGACGAGGATGACGTGGTTGCTGAAACTCCTGATCTTGACGGCGCGCCACGTGACGCTCTCGACGACGCCCGTGAACGCGCCGACCGAGATCACGTCGCCCACCTCGAAAGGCTTGTCGGCTTGCAGCGAGACGCCCGCGAAGAGGTTGCCGAGCGTGTCTTGAAGTGCGAGACCGAGGATGATGCCGAGCAGCGCCGAGCCGGAGAGGAGCGCCCCGAGCGAGAGGGCGGGGAAGAAGTATTTGAGGACGAGCGCCGTCACGACGACGTAGGCGACGAGCGCGAAGATGTCGCGGACGAAGCGCGGCGCCTCGCGCCGCTTGCGCAGGCGGAAGACGACGTCGAAGACGAACGCGGACGCGAGGCGCACGGCGAGGAACATCGCGCTCAGCCAGAACGCGATCCAGAGCGCGGTCTCGACCGTCGCGAGGGCTTCGGGCGACGCGTTGCGCCGCGCGAACGACGGCAGGAAGTAGATCGCGAGCGCGAAGACGACGGACGCGACGAGCGGGAGAATAAGTTGTCCCGTGATGCGTGTGCGAGCCATACGAGCGAAGCTACGGTTGACGATTCACGAGCTTACGAGTCGCGCAAGAATATCATCTTGCCGACGAGGAAGAGCGAGAGCGCGGAGACGACGAGGACGGTCAGCCACGCGACGAGATTATAGACCCGGCCGTTGGCGCGCACACCCATCAGCGCGCGGTTCGAGGCGAGGCGCGTCACCGCGACGAGGATGAACGGCAGCAGCAAGCCGTTGATGAACTGCGTGATGACGAGCACGCGCCACAGCGGCAAGCCCGGCACGATGGCGACGAGCGCGCCGACCGCGATGAGGAACGTGAAGATGCCCAAGAAGATCGGCGCCTCCCGTCGAGATGAGTATGAAGACGGCAACGGCGACGGCGAAGACGGTGCCGACCCACACGTCCGCGCGGGTCAGATTGTAATCCTCTTCGGGCACGCCCTTCTCGACGACCGAAGACTGGACGAAGACCTGCATGTAGGGCGAGATGGTCGTGCCGATCAAAGCGACGAGCATGAAGAGGTAGCGACTGTCGAGTTGGAACGTCGGATGAATAGTCGCGCGCGCGACCTCAGTCCAGTTCGGGTGCGCCAGGAAAGCCGAGACGATGTAGCCGAGGAAGACGAGCGACATGACGAGGAAGACGCGCTCGACCCGCCTGTACGATCCCTTCACGACGAGCCACCACACGGCGAGCGCCGCGAGCGGAACCGACAGGTAACGCGGCACGCCGTAAAGCTCCGTCGCCGCCGCGATGCCGACGAACTCCGAGACGGTCACGCCCGCGTTCGCCGCGAGGAGCGCGAGCATCACGAGCACCGTCCAGCGCACCCCGAACTGTTCGCGTATGAGATCGGCGAGCCCCTTGCCGGTCACCACGCCCATCCGCGCGCACATCTCTTGCACGAGCCCGAGACTGACGGTGATCGGGACTAACGTCCAGAGCAGCGCGTACCCGTAAACTGCTCCGGCGGTGGCGTAAGTGGCGATGCCGCCCGCGTCGTTGCCGGCGTTGGCGGCGACCATGCCGGGACCTAAAATAGCGAGGTAGGCGACTAAGCCCCGACGCTGCGCGACCGTGCGGCGCACGCGGCGGCTCCCGCGCCGCCACAGGCGACGCCCCGCCTCCCGCACATCCGCCGCGCGCACGTCCGCCACAGGCTTGGGTCTCCGTCGTTCATAGCTAAAACGCCTACTGTAACTTCTCCCTAAAACGGTTACTGCTCGACTCTTTTTATCGCCTCTCGTAGCTCCTTAAGCTTGGTTGTAAGATTCTCGCTTACCATCGTTTGGCTCTGTCTTTCATAAATGAATAGAGCTTGACGGTAATATTCGATAGCCTTCTTCTTGTCACTTGAAGCCTCGTAAGCTGCTCCGAGATCGTAGAGGGCTTCGGCTTCTCCAAACTTACCCTCTTGCTTTCGCTCATAAGTTAATCGCTCGTTGAGATATTTGAAAGCCTCTGTCTTCTCGCCGAGCGCGAAGTAGGTGTATCCAATGTCGCCGAGAACCATTCCTTCCCACTGCCGATCCTTCGACGCGCGCACGATTGGCAAAACTTCTTTCAGATATTCGAGAGACTGAGGCAAGTTATGAAGCGCTCTGTAGCAGTCGGCAAGCGCGTGAAGAGTTCTAGCCTCACCGTGAGAATCATGAGCTTGTCTGAACATGGGCAACGCCTGACTGTAATAGTTCAGGGCTTCTTGATATTCATTTAGGCTTGAATAGCTTTCACCGATCTGATTGAGCGCCCATGCCGTACCGAGCGTGTCACCTGCTGCGCGGCGTAGCGGCAGTTCACTCAAGAAAGATTCGAGCGCCTTTCGGTACTCCCGTTCAAGAAAGAAATTGTACCCAGCTTTATGTAGCCTCTCAGCTTCCTGAATCTGCGGACTTTCTTGGGGCTTCCTGTCATCCTGGGCAGCAGCAGTCAGCAATACTGACCCGATGATCAGTAAACTGATTATTAACTGCCGACCTTTCCACTTCATCAATCTAATTCCTCGAAAAATTTACTGAGGGTTAATAACCGGTTCGAGCCTGTCGGCGAGCACGCGCAGGGCGAGCGCCTGCGCCTTGGCGATGGCTTCTTCGTGCGTCTGCCCGTATGCCATCACGCCCGGAAGCTCAAGCACTTCGGCGAGCCAGCGCCCGTCGTCTTCCCGCTCATATTCGACTGTGAAAGTCATGGCTTTTACCTCTCGAACCGGGTCACAGTATAACGGAAGTCAGTCAGCGTAACCCCCAAATTAACCGAACAATCTCGGCAGCCGCTGACGCCAGCCCTTCGGCAGCAGCCACTCCATCGCGTCGTCAACGGTGACGATGCCGGCGATCTCGCCCACGTCGTCAACGACGGGCAGCGCGAGCAGGTTGTACTCGGCGATGGTCTCGGCGACCTCGCGCGCGGGGTCGTCCGGGTGCGCGGTCTGGAAGTCGTCGCGCATGACCTGTTCGAGCGGGTAGGTCGGGTCGGCGAGGATCAGACTTCGGAGCGTGATGAGACCGGAGAGCTTCCACGATCCCTCCGCCTCGACGACGTAGAGGTAGTAGATCATGTTCGGCGTCTCAGCCATCTCGCGCAAGGTCGAGAGCGCCTCGCCGACGGTCAAGCCCTTCGGGAGCGTGACGAACTCGGTCGTCATCAAGCCGCCCGCCGTGTCGTCCTCGTAAGGCAGTAGCTCAGCGACCTCCGCCTGCTCGTCGGCGTCCATGCGGCTCAACAAGTCTTCCGCCACTTCTTCGGGCAGATCGCCCAAAACGTCCGCCGCCTCGTCGGGCGACATCTGTTCGAGGATGTCGGCGGCGCGCTCCTCGTCCATGTCGCCGATGATGCGCGCCTGATGCTCCTCGTGCATCTCTTCGAGCGTCTCGGCGGCGGTCTCGTCGTCGAGCGACGCGAGCATCTCCGCGCCCTGCTGGAACGACAGAGACTCGGCGAGGCGCGCGATCTCGACGGGGTGCAGGCGCGCGAGCTTCCTGCCCGAAGACTTCAACTGCACCGTCGCCGCGTCGGTCGCCAGATACCCCACGTCCGCCCAGTCGATCACCTCGACCGTCTTCTGACTCCCGAAAAATCCGGCGGGCGCGAGCCTGCGCCACAGACCTTGCAGGCTCACGTCCGCGCCCGACACGCGCCAGTCGTCGCCGGTTTTAATC
>JAIVGV010000527.1 GCA_020201365.1 Acidobacteriota bacterium | reverse complement strand
CATCTCGCCCTCTTCCGTGACGAGCCCCAGCCGCTCGCCGTCCGCGTCGTGCGCGAAGCCCACGTCGGCGTGTCCCGCGCCTACCACGGCGCGCAGCTGCGCCATCGTCTGCCGCCGGGGCTCGGGCGCGTGCGGGAAAGGCGCCGACGGATCGTCGTTTATCGCGAGCACTTCGCAGCCGAGCGCGCCGAGCCAGCGTGGCGCGAGCAGCGCGCACGAGCTGTTGCAGCAGTCCACGGCGACCTTCAGACGCCGCGCGCGGATCGCTCCCACGTCGAAGGCGCGGGCGAGAACTTCAAGGTGGTTCGCGATGGCGTCTCGCTCTTCGACCTTCGTTTGAATGTCCTCCCAAGTCGCCTTGGCGAACTCCGCCTGGTGGTAGATGTCGAGCAGCTCGTCCGCCTGCTGCGCGTTGAGGTAGAGCCCGTCGCCGCGCACGAACTTGAGCGCGTTCCAGGGCTCCGGGTTGTGTCCGGCCGTGATCGAGACGCCGCCGTCGGCGTGGAAATGGGCGACGGCGAGTTGCAGGCTCGGCGTCGGGCAGACGCCGAGATCGATCACCTCGCAGCCCGCCGCGAGCAGCCCGGCGACGACGGCGGAGTGCGCCATCGGCGCGGACGAGCGCGTGTCGCGGCAGACGAGGATGCGCCCTGAGTCGAGGTAGGTGCCGACGGCTTGCGCGAAGCCCACCACCAGTTCGGGCGTGAAGGTTTCGCCGACGACGCCGCGCACGCCGCTGATGCCGATCTTGAGCGAGTTCATACTGCGGGGCGCGAGGATATCAGAAAGGAAAGGCGCGGGCACTGAAAAATTTTCGACGGCGCGCGGGCAGTGTTCGCGAAAGTTTTGATTGACGAGCCGACGTGGTCTGTTCTAATCATTAGCCTTCGATCCATAGTTAGCCCCGAACACGTGCGGTGATTCGTCCCGCATCAACGTGATCGTCGGCGTCCACACTGGGACGCCGACCGGATTCGTGTTGCTGCATTCAACCCGTCGAGGATCACATGAAAGCAATCGGCTACTTCTCGGTTCTTCTTCTCATCTCCTGCGCCTTGAAGACCGGCGCGCAGGCCGGGGACGCGGGCGCGTCGCTCGCCGCCGCCCGGCACAACCTGATGCCCGTCCCCGCGTCCGTGCAATTCAGCGCGGGCAGGCTCGCCGTCACGAAGTCGTTCAGCGTCGCCGCGCGCGGGATCGTTGACGAGAGGCTGCGCGGGGGGATCGCGCGCGCGGTGCGCAGGCTCGAAGGGCGCACGGTGCTTGAGTTCGCGCCGGGGCTCGCCGCCGACGCCAACGCCGCGACGCTCGTGGTCGAGTGTCAGAAGCCGGGTCAACTCATTCCCTCGGTCGAGGAGGACGAGTCTTACTCGCTCGAAGTCACGGACAGGCAGGCGGCGCTTCGCGCCCCGACCGTCGTCGGCGCTCTGCGCGGGCTGGAGACTTTCCTCCAGCTCGTCGAGGGCGACCGCGAAGGCTACTTCGTCCCGGCGGTCGAGATCACGGACGCGCCGCGCTTCCGCTGGCGCGGGCTGCTGATTGACGTGGGGCGGCACTACGAGCCCGTGGAAGTATTGAAGCGCAACCTCGACGCGATGGCCGCGGTCAAGCTCAACGTCTTCCACTGGCACCTCTCGGAGGATCAGGGCTTCCGCATCGAGAGCAAGAAGTTTCCGAAGCTCACCGGCATGGGCTCGGACGGACTCTTTTACACGCAGGAAGAGGCGCGCGAGATCATCAGTTACGCGCGAGAGCGCGGCATACGCGTCGTGCCGGAGTTCGACATCCCGGGTCACAGCACGAGCTGGCTCGTCGGCTACCCGGAGTTGGGCAGCGCCCCCGGCCCTTACCAGATTGAGCGCGGCGCGGGCATCTTCGAGCCCGCGCTCGATCCCACCAACGAGGAGGTTTACAAATTCCTCGACACGTTCCTCGGCGAGATGGCGGCGCTCTTCCCGGACGCCTACCTGCACATCGGCGGCGACGAGAACGAGGGCAAGCAGTGGGACAGGAACCCGAAGATTCAAGCCTTCATGAAGGCGCACGGCATCAAGGACAACCGCGCGCTCCAGACCTACTTCAACCAACGGCTCCTGAAAATCCTCACCAAGCACGGCAAGCGCATGATGGGCTGGGACGAAATCTTTCAGCCCGATCTGCCAAAGGACATCGTCATCCAGTCGTGGCGCGGCGCGGACTCACTGGCGGCGGCGGCGAAGCAGGGCTACGACGGCGTCCTCTCGGCGGGCTACTACATCGATCTCATCTACCCCGCGTCCGAGCACTACAAGGCAGACCCTCTGCCGGAAGGCTCGACGCTCAGCGCGGCGGAAGCCGCGCACGTGCTGGGCGGCGAGGCGACGATGTGGGGCGAGTGGGTCAGCCCTGAGACGATTGACTCCCGCATCTGGCCCCGCACCGCCGCCATCGCCGAGAGGCTCTGGTCGCCGCGCGGCGTCAACGACGTGGATGACATGTACCGACGCCTCGCCGTCGTCAGCCGCCAGCTCGAAGAACTCGGACTCACGCACGAGCGCAATCAGGCGATGATGCTCCGTCGTCTCGCCGGGGGCAAAGACGACGCGGCGCTGCAAACGCTCGCCTCCGTCGTCGAGCCCGTGAAGGAGTACAGGCGCTACCAGGTGCGACCGCAGACGATGCTCAGCCCGCTCACGGGACTCGTTGACGCGGCGCGGCCCGACAGCGACGCGGCGCGAGAGTTCGCGCGCGAGGTTGACGCGCTGCTCGCCGACGCCCCGCGCTTCGAGGCTCACGCGCGCGACCTGGAGAACACACTCGTCGCTTGGCGCGATGCCGGCTCG
>JAIVGV010000211.1 GCA_020201365.1 Acidobacteriota bacterium | reverse complement strand
CCCCTAACCCCAAACCCCTATCCCCCGCTTTTCAGCCTCTCCGTCCGCGCAGCCTTCCGCCGCCGCCGAGGAAGCCCTCGTAGTTGCGCATGACGAGCTGCGCCTCGATCTGCGAGACGGTGTCCATCGCGACGCCGACCAGAATCAGGAGCGACGTGCCGCCGAAGTAGAAGCGGTAGCCCATGCCGTGCGGTATCCAAGACAAGCCGGGCGTCGTGCTGAAGAAGTCTTCCATGCGCGTGCCGACGAACGGGAGGTGACCGACGTTGAAGCCCGAGAGCATCAACTGCGGCACGAAGGCGACGAACGCGAGGTAGATCGCGCCGACGGTCGTCAGCCTTGTTAAGATCGTGTTCAGGAACTCCGCCGTGTTACGTCCGGGTCGGATGCCGGGGACGAAGCCGCCGTGCTTGCGCAGGTTGTCCGCCACCTCGTCCACGTTGAAGATGATCGTGATGTAGAAGAAGGTGAAGATGACGATGAGCGACAGGAAGACCAGCTCGTAGTACGGGTCGCCGCCGTGGAACTGCTGGAAGAAGTAGTGGACGTTGTACTTCCATGAAGTAGTGTCGCCCTGATCGACGCGGACGAACTGGAGGATCGTCTGCGGGAAGGCGAGCATCGAGGAGGCGAAGATGACGGGGATGACGCCGCCCATGTTCAGCTTGATCGGCATGTGCGTCTGCTGCCCGCCGACCATCTGCCGCCCGACGTGCCGCTTGGCGTAGCTGATCGGCACTTTCCTCCGGCCCTGCTCCATGAAGACGATGAACGCGATGAGCGCGACGAGCGCCGCGGCGAGCGCCAGCACGCCGACGACTTCGAGCGCGTCGCCGCCGCGCACCTTCGTCATCACCTGCTGGAGGCCGCGCGGAAGACCGATCACGATCCCGGCGAAGATCAGCAGCGACACGCCGTTGCCCACGCCGCGCTCCGTGATCTGCTCGCCGAGCCACATGACGAACATCGTGCCGGTCGTCAGCGTGACGACGATGACGAGGATGTGGCGGTCGAAGATCGCGCCCGTCCCCGGGATGACGTTGTTCGCCGAGAGCCAGCGCGCGACGATGAACGTCTGGAACGACGCGAGCGCGACCGTCAGGTAGCGCGTGTACTGGTTGAGCTTCTGCCGCCCGGCTTCGCCCTCCTCCTGCAACTTCTTGAGCGTGGGGAAGACGGTCGTCATCAGCTGGACGATGATCGAGGCGGTGATGTAGGGCGTCACGCCCAGGGCGAAGACGGAGATGGTCTGGAAGTTTCCGCCGGAGAAGAGGTCGAGCACGCCGAGCAGGGTGTTGCCCACGTCAGCCCAGACGCGCGCCAACTGATCCTTGTTGACGCCCGGCGCGGTGACGTGCGCGCCGAGGCGATAGACCGCGAGCAAGCCGAGCGTGAACCCGATGCGCTTGCGCAGGTCCGGGACCTGGAACATGTTGCGGACGGCGGCGAAGAACTTTTCCATGATCGCTCCTTGGGAGCTTAGCTGTTAGCTGTTAGCAAAACCAAAGCCTTTGTCTTGGTGAAAGCTGAGAGCTAATCCTTCCGGCTAAGAGCTAACAGCTAATAGCTAATAGCCAACAAAGACGCACGGCGGAGCTGGTCTGCTCCGAAGGCGTCTTCGGCGGTCTCACGGGCGAACTTTTCAAACGCGGGCTGCGCTGCAAAAGACTACTGCTGCGGCGCGTCCGCGACGGGCACGAGAGCGTCCGCCTTGTGCTGAGCGGAGATCACGTTCACCGTCCCGCCCGCGCGCTCGATCTTCTCGCGCGCGCCCTTCGTGAAGCGGTGCGCCGAGACGGTCAAAGCCTTCGTCAGCTCGCCGTTGCCGAGCACCACGACGTCGCGCTTGCCCTTGGCGATCACTCCCCGCTCGTGCATCACTTCCGGCGTCACGGTCTCGTTCGCCTCAAAGCCGTTCTCAAGGGCGGCGAGCGTGATCTCCGTCCACTGCTTCTTGAAGATGTTCGTGAAGCCGCGCTTCGGCAGCCGCCGCTGCAAGGGCATCTGCCCGCCCTCGAAGCCGACCTTGCCCGAATAGCCGGAGCGCGACTTCTGCCCCTTGTTGCCGCGCCCGGCGGTCTTGCCCAGACCCGATCCGGGACCGCGCCCCACGCGCTTCTTCTTGTGCGTCGAGCCCGCGGGCTTTTGCAGATTGTTCAGACCGATTGCCATGATTCCACCTATTCGACGAACCGCAAAAGGTGCGGCACTTTCTCCACGAACCCGCGCATCGAGGGCGTGTCGGGTCGCTCGACGATCTGGTTGAGTTTACGCAAGCCGAGGCTGCGGACGATCTGCTTGTGCTTCTTCGTCGCGGCGATGGCGCTGCGGTAATACTGGATGCGGATCGTCCCGCCTGTCGTCTGCTGCTTCTCAGCCATAAACCCCTCGCCTCTAAGTCCGAGTTCAAAGTCCCAAGTCGAAGGCGAATCAAACTCGTAACTTTGAACTTGTAACTTTGAACTTATAACTCTTCGATCTGCTTGCCGCGCAGCCGCGCGACTTCGACCGGGTCTTTCATGCTCTTCAAGCCCTCGAAGGTCGCGCGCACGACGTTGTGCGGGTTGGTCGAGCCGAGGACTTTGGTGCGCACGTCGTGGACGCCCGCCGCCTGCATGATGGCGCGCACCGCGCCGCCCGCGATGACGCCCGTGCCCGGAGAAGCGGGCTTCATCAGCACGCGCCCCGCGCCGTACTCGCCGATGAACGGGTGCGGCAGCGTGTTCTCGATTAAGGGCACGCGGATCAGGTTCTTCTTCGCCGCCTCGATGCCCTTCTTGATCGCGAGCGGCACCTCGCGCGCCTTGCCCGTGCCGAAGCCGACGTG
>JAIVGV010000526.1 GCA_020201365.1 Acidobacteriota bacterium | reverse complement strand
AAGCGGGGGCGTTGTTGTTGTCGTCCGGCTGCGTGCCCGCGGCGGCGTTCGCGCCGGAGTTGTCGAACTCGATGGACTCGACGTCCTCGGCGTAGATCGTGATGCGGCTGCGGCGACCGCGCGAGCCGCCGACGAGCACGGTGAACTGCTGATCGCGGAAGCCGATGATCTGACCGTGGATGATCGAGCCGTCGCGCAGACGGATCGTGTCGGCGAGAGCGAGAGAGGCGGACGAGAGCGCGAGCGCGAGCGAGAAGGCGGCTGCGGCGAGTTTCTTCGACTTCATGTTCCCTCCGGGGAGCGCGGGTGCGACTAGCGGACGTTTACCAGACGTGCGGGACTTTCGCAAGCGGGAGAGGGCGGACGAACAACTGATGTCAGAGCGACGACGCGACGTTGTCCATAATCGTAGGGGCGGGGCTCGTCCCTGCCCGCCCGCGCGGATGCGCGGAGGAGAGGTTCGCGATCATTCATCGTCGAATGCCCGCGTTACTTTGTTAGCGAGCTGGCGCACGCTGCGGGCAGGGACGAGCCCTGCCCCTACGGTTATTTTTTTGGCGCGAAGTAGCCCGCGCGCGTCGCGGCGGTGCGCGCGCCGTCGCCGCCGCCCGAGACGGTGACGCGCAGCGTGCGGAAGCGACCGTCGCGCGCGCGGTTCTTCGGCACGTAGCCGACGAGGTACTGCGTCCGCAACTCCGTGGCGATCTCGCGCGCGACCGCGGGCAGCTCCGCGGACGACGCGGGGAAGAAGGCGCGCCCGCCGGTCTCCGAGGCGAGGCGCGTGAGCAGCGAGCGAGCCCGTTCTCGTCGCTGCTGATCGGCGTCGCGCGACGATTCGTGTCTCCGCTGATCGGCGGCGCGCCCGCCCGTCGCGTCGAGCAGGCAGACCGTATAGACCTGCACGCCTTCGCGGGCGAGCTGCGCGAACAGCTCGTCCTCCGTGTGGCGGCTCGCGCGGTCGTCGCCGTCCGTGAGGACGATGAGCGCGCGGCGGCGCAGGTCGCGCGACGGATCGAAGGTCGCGCCGTTGGCGTTCGCACGGTTCGCGTCGGCGGCGCGTGGCGCCGGCGGCGCGTCGCCGAGGTCGGCGACGTAAGCCGCGGAGAAGTAGATGGCGTCGCGCAGCGCCGCCCGGCCGCCGCCCGCGGTGCGCATCGCGTCGAGGAGTGTGAAGAGCGCGGCGCGCTCCGTCGTGTAGTCCCACTTGAGCCGGACGCCCCCGGCGCGCGGCTCGAAGCGCGCGAGGAAGAACTCGTCGCCCGCGCGGGAGGACTCGACGATCATCTTCGCCGCGCCGACGAGCTCGCCCGCGTGCGCGCGCAAGGCGGAGGTGTTGCCGACGACGAGCCCGTAGTTGATCGGCACCTCTTCCTTCGAGAAGAATTTGATCTCCTGCTCCGCGCCGTCCTCGAAGACGCGGAACTCCTCGCGGCGCGCGTCCGCGACGGGGCGCGAGCGCGAGTCCGTGACGCGCACGTGGAGGTTGACGAGATCGGTCTCGACCGAGAGCGTGTCGTCCGCCTCGGTCGGCGGCGGCGTGGCGCGCTGCGGCTCGGCGCGTCGCGCGGTTTGCGCGTGCGCGGTGACGCGGACGAACGCGGCGGCGGAGACCGCGGCGGAGAGGAGCGCGCAGGCGACGACAAGGGTCGCGCGGCTGAGTCTCACTCGTGCGCAGGTGTGAGCGTGCATGAAAGCTTCGCGCGCGGCGGGGAGACGGCGCGCGTCGAGAAGTTAACACGGCGGGCGCCTGCCGCCGAAGTGGCGGCGGGCGGCAGGCGAGGTTCAAATTTTCGCGCCGCGCCCGCGGCGTCGTGCGCCAGTCACGGGGCGAGTCGGTCGCAAAAAATCTAAAATCTTTTCGACCGCGGCGCCGCCCGCGGCGTCTAACCGGGCAGACCGTCGGGGATCATTGGGCAAAGAGGGTCGCCGCCGGTCGTCCCAAAGGAGCTTCTTCTCTTGGGAGGGCGTCGCGTCCGCGAAGGCGCGACGCCCTTTTAACTTCCCGCCGCCCGTCGTCCCGCCGCGCGGGGCGACTCGCTTTCGCGCCGCTTTGTAGTAAACTCCCCCTGTCCCAAGCCATTTCAAGTTCGGTACGGTTGCGGGCGTCATGGTCTTGCCGTCAACTCACACTCTCCTCTTACTCTTCGCGCAAGCCGCGACGCCGCTCGCGCAAGCCGCGGCGGACTCGCACCAGGCGGTCGTGCAGGCTTCCGCGCCGCAGCCCTCGTCCGAGCACATGGTCGCGGTCTTCGTCGCGGAGATCGCGGTGATGCTCCTCGTCGGCAGGCTGCTCGGCGAGCTGATGCAGCGCATCGGTCAGCCCGCCGTGATGGGGCAACTGATCGCGGGCGTCATCCTCGGACCTTCCGTGCTCGGCGTCGTGTGGCCCCACGGCTACCTCCAACTCTTCCCGGACAGCGCGGCGCAGAAGAAGATGATCGACGCCATCTCGCAGCTCGGCATCCTCATGCTGCTGCTGCTGACGGGGATGGAGACAGACCTCTCGCTCGTCAACCGGATGCGCCGGACGGCGCTCTTCACGTCGCTCTCCGGCATCGTCGTCCCGTTCACGTGCGGCTTCCTCGTCGGCGAGTACATGCCCGACTCGCTCGTGCCGAACCCGCAGCTGCGCCTCGCGACGAGTCTGTTCGTCGCCACCGCGCTCTCGATCTCCTCGGTGAAGATCGTGGCGATGGTGATCATGGAAGTGGGTTTTTTGCGCCGCAACGTCGGGCAGATCATCCTCGCCTCCGCCATCCTCGACGACACGGTGGGCTGGATCATCATCGCCGTGATCGGCGGCATCGCGTCGGGCGGCGGGGTGAACCTGCGCGGCGTCTCGG
>JAIVGV010000525.1 GCA_020201365.1 Acidobacteriota bacterium | reverse complement strand
GTGCTGGTTAAAGGGATACGCCCGCGCGAGATTTTCGCGCAGTACATGGCGAAGGCTTGGGGCCCGTCGGAGGGGATCGATCTCAACATCCACTTCGGCGACATGGCGCGCGGCTTCGTCGGACCCATCTCGCACCTCGGCGACATGATCCCCGTGATGACCGGCATCGTCCTCGCCGCGCGGATGCAGCGCAAAGACACCGTCGCGGTCGCCTACATCGGCGACGGCGGCATGAGCACCGGCGCGTTCCACGAGGGGCTGAACTTCGCCGCCGTGCAGCGACTCCCGCTCGTCGTCGTCGCCGAGTACAACCACTACGCCTACTCGACGCCGACGCGCCTGCAGACGGCGGTCGAGAACCTCGCCGACAAGGCGGCGGGCTACGGCATCCCCGGCTACATCGTTGACGGAAACGACGTGATCGAATGTTATGAAGTGACGCGCGAGGCGGTCGGGCTCGCGCGCTCAGGCGGCGGCGCGGTTCTAATCGAGGCGAAGACTTACCGGCGCAAAGGGCACGCCGAGCACGACGACCAGCGCTACCTGCCCGAAGGCGAATTAGACTTCTGGGAGAAGCGCGACCCGGTCGAACGCTTCACGCGCCACCTGCTCGCGCAGGGCGTCTTAACGCAAGAGAAGCTCGACGAGATCGCCTCGGGCGTGCGGCGCGAGGTGGAAGAAGATTCCGCGTGGGCGGAAAGCTCGCCGATGCCCGAAGGCGAGCGCGCGGCTTACAACGTCTTCGACAACACGAAAGTCCCGCCCGCGTTGCGACCGAAAGTCTTCGGGCGCGACGAGTGATGAGAGAGACGGTCGGACAGTTGTTAAGAGATCGGCGATTGACGAGAGACCGTCGTTGAAGAGAGATGCGCGTCGCCTTCGTCATCTTCGAGCGCATGACGGCGCTGGATTTCGTCGGCGTCTATGATCCCGTGACGCGGCTGCGGACGATGCTCTTCCGCCCCGATCTCTCTTGGGACATCTGCGCGCTCGCCAAAGAGGTCAGAGACCCGAACGGTCTCGCGTTTCGTGCGACGAAGGTCGGCAAGCCGCTCGGCGCATACGACGCGGTCATCGTCCCCGGCGGCTACGGCACGCGCGAGCTGATGTCGGACGAGAAGTTCATCAAGTGGCTGCGCACCGCGGCTGATTGCGAGTTGAAGGCGTCGATCTGCACGGGCTCTCTGCTCTTCGCCGCCGCCGGGTTCCTGAAAGGCAGGCGCGCGGCGACGCACCCGACGGCGCGCGCCGAGCTTGAGCGATACTGCGCCGTCTCCGTGGAGCGCGTCGTGGACGAGGGCGACGTCGTCACGGCGGGCGGCGTCACCGCCGCGATTGATCTCGGACTGCATTTGTGCGGTCGGCTCGCCGGAGTGGAAGCGCGCGAGAAGATTCGTTGGCAGATGGATTATCCGTACACGGTTTAGCAGGCAGACGTTTAACTCATGTCAACCGCGACTAAGAAAGAGCACAAGTCGAACCGACCGGAGCGCGGCGGCACGGTCACGTTCGTCGAGGCGATCCGCCAGGGGCTGTGGGAGGAGATGGAGCGCGACCCGTCCGTTTTCGTCATCGGCGAGGACGTCGGCAAGTACGGCGGCGCGTTCAAGGTGACGGACGGGCTCTTGGACGAGTTCGGCGACGGGCGCGTCGTTGACACGCCGATCTCGGAGGGCGCGATCGTCGGCGCGGCGTGCGGGGCGGCGCTGATGGGCATGAAGCCCGTCGCGGAGTTTCAGTTCATAGACTTCATCTCCGCCGGGTTCGACCTGCTGACGAACTACGCGGCGAAGTGTCGCTTCCGCTGGGGCGCCGGGATTCAGGCGGTGTTCCGGGGCCCGTGCGGCGCGGGCGTCCACGCGGGACCTTTCCACTCTTTGAACGCCGAGTCGTTCTTCCAGAACACGGCGGGCTTGAAGATGGTCGAGCCCTCGACGGCGCGCGACGCGAAGGGCTTGATCAAGGCGGCGATCCGCGATCCCGATCCGGTCATCTTCTTCGAGCACAAGAAACTCTACCGGCTGCCGCGACTGCGCGAAGAACTTCCCGAAGACGACTACACGGTCGAGATCGGCAAGTCGCGCGTCGCGCGCGAAGGGCGCGACCTTTCGATCATCACGTTCGGCGCGCAGGTCTTAAACGCGCTCGACGCGGCGGAGGAGTTGGAGCGCGAAGGCTTGGACGTTGAGGTGATAGACCTTCGCACGCTCGCGCCGATGGACAAGGAGGGGATACTCGCGTCGGTGAAGAAGACGAGCAAGGTTCTGATCCTGCACGAGGCTTCGCGCACGGGCGGACTAGGAGGCGAGATCGCGGCGACGATTGCCGAAGAAGCCTTCGAGTGGTTGGACGCGCCCGTCGTGCGCGTCGCCGCGACCGACACGCCCGTGCCCTACTCGCCGCCGCTCGAAGAGTACCACCTGCCGCAGGTCAAGGACGTGCTGCACGCGGCGCGGAAGCTAGCAGCGTATTGAAAGAGCTGTGAGCTGTTAGCTTTCAGCCGGACGGAAATCTGAAAGCTAACAGCTAACAGCTTCTCCGAAGGAGGATGGCGATGCCAAAGTTTCTGATCGAGCGCGAGATTCCGGGCGCGGGCGAGCTGACGCCGGAGCAGTTGCAGGCGATCTCGCAGAAGTCTTGCGGCGTGCTGCGGCAGATGGGTCCGCAGATTCAGTGGGTGCAGTCGTATGTTACGGGCGACAAGGTTTACTGCGTTTACATCGCGCCCGACGAGACGGCGGTGCGCGAGCACGCGGCGCAGGGCGGCTTCCCCGCCAACCGCGTCTCCGAAATCAAGTCGGTGATTGATCCGACCACGGCGGAATAGGAATGGGGGCAGGGGTTAGG
>JAIVGV010000037.1 GCA_020201365.1 Acidobacteriota bacterium | reverse complement strand
GGGGCGGTCGCCGCGCCCACCACCGCGTTGAAGAACTGCACGGCGAGCATGTTCCTGCCCACCACCGTGTAGAGAACCCCCACCAAGTAGCTCATGCCCCAGTTGCGCCTGAGGAAGAGGCGCAGCAGATTGGTCGCCAGGGAGTGGTCCCAGCCGTTGAGCCAAGCCTGCGACAGCATCGAGCCCGCGCTGTCGTAGGTCAGCGCGTCGCCGCCGAAGAAGGGCTGGAGGTGGAAGATGTAGATGACGAAGCCGACGACGACGCGCAGCAGCAGCGCCACGACGAAGAGGCGCGTCAGGAACGCGCCGTCGCCCTCGATGCGCCGCACGAAGAGCCCCGCGACGGAGGCGAACGCGGCGCAGACGACGAGCGCGGCGGCGCCCTCGGCGGGCGCGACGGAGACCACGGCGGCGCCGAGGAGGAGGGCGAGGACGGCGAGCAGTCCGTTCATAGATTGGGGGCGTCGGGTCGGCGGGGCGTCGCGCGCGCGACGGCGGCGCGCTTCCCCCCGCGTGGCGGGCGTGTGCGTGCGGCGGCGTCGTCCGCCGCGTCAGCCGACCGATTCCAGATCAACTCTCCTTGAGAGTCTTTCACAGATCGTCGGGCAGGTCGGGTCGGGTCTTGTACTCGACGAGGAAGCGGTCGTCCTCGCCGAGCGGCTTGACGGGTTTGGCGGGCACGCCCGCGATCAACTGGTACTCGCCTTCGAGCCTGCCGGTGACGACCGCGCCGATGCCGACGATGCAGCGCGATGGTATCACGCCGCCCGGAGCCACGCGAATCTCCGAGCCGACGTAAGTCAGCTCCCCGACGCGGACGGGGCGCGTGCGCTGTCGGTTGTGCGTCCAGAGTGAAGAGTTGCGCCCGCCGATGATCGTCCGCCGCCCGATCTCGACGCGATCCGTGAAGTCAATCTTGTGCCCCGTCGTCACGACGCTGCCCGCGCCCAGATGAAAGACCGGCTCGACGGGGTTGACGACTATCGGATCAGGGATCGAGTTGATCTCGTTCAAGCGTATGATCTCGGCGTAGCGACCGATCTTCACCTCGTCGCCGCCGCGCACGACGTTCAGGTGACCGACGCGGACGTGATCGCCCATCTCAAGCCGACCGACGCCGACGATCATGTTGAGGTGACCGATCCGCGTCTCGTCCCCGATCTCGCACTCGCGCGCGTCTATGATCGAGAAGCCGACGCGCACGCCGCGACCGACGCGGTAGCCGAAGAAGAGGCGGTAGCACGGTCGCTTCAGGAAGCTGGGCAGCAGCGCGACGAGGGCGAGCGCGAAGAGGCGGAACTTGCCGCCGCGTCGTGCCGTCCGTCTGGCGGGCGCGAGCGAGGGCGGCGACGCGGCGCTCGCACGTTCGCGCGCGCCACGGTCGTCGCCCGCGCCGCGCGCCGCGGGCGGTCGCGCGCCGCGGGCGGTCGCGCGCGTCGTGGGGTCGTGCGTGTCGCTCATTTGGCGGCGGCGCGGAACGCTTCGATCACTTTCGGCATGTTGGCTTCGAGGCTGAAGCGCTCCCGCGCGACTTCAGCCGCGCGCCCGGACATCTCGCGGCGCAGCGCCTCGTCGCGGACGAGAGTCTCCAGGTACTTGACCCACTCCCCGGTCGTGTCGGCGAGAAAGCCCGTGCGCCCGTGCTCGATCTCGTAGGCGTTCGAGCCCATCGGCGTGGCGACCACGGGGATGCCGAGCGCCATGTACTGCGCCGTCTTCATGAAAAACTTCCGCTTGTTCCACTCGTTGACGGGCACGGGAACCATCCCCACCTGCATCCGCCGCAGGTCTTCGACCTCCGTCTCGCGCCGCCACGCCTGCGCCTCGTACTCGACGCCCGGCAGATCGAACTCCGTGCCCCCGATCAGGTAAACGTCGTGCGCGACGCGCCCGCGCAGCTCGCGCAGCGCGTCCGCCACGACGCGCAAGTTTTTAGTCGTCGTCGGGCTGCCGCTCCAGCCGACCGTCACGCGCCCCAAGTTCTCCGGCTGCGGGCGGAAGCTGTACTCGCGCGTGTCCACGATGCTCGGCACCTGCCAGACCTTCCCCGCGCGGATGTGGCGCGCGGCGAACTCGACGTGGTGGCGCGAGTTCGCGATGACGACTTTGGCGAGGCGGCAAATCTCCGCGATCTTGCCGAAGAACTTCAGGTACGAGAGGTAGCCGTTCGAGGGGCTGCGGTAGGGCACGTAGAGCGGATCGTCCAGCTCGTAGATGATCGGCACGCCGCGCCGCGCGATCCGCCTTTCGAGGAAGGCGGGACCCAGCAGCGCCGCCTCGCGATAGACGAAGACGGCGTCGTAGTCGCCGACGCGCTTCAGCAGTTTCAGCCGGTCGGCGTAGCCGCGCGCCATCTCGACGGCTTTCGCGCGCCGCCGCCCCGGCTGGTAGAGAATCTCGCGCAGCCGCTCGGTCTCGAACGGAGCCCAGTGCAGGTTGATGCCCGCCTCTCTCAGCGCGGGCTCCCACAGCTCGATACTGCCGCGCTGCCCGGGCGCGAACCCGCGCCGGTTCGGGATGAGTGTGAGAACTTCCATCGCGGTACGAACGACGCGCGAAGTGATAACACACGCGCCGAAGCAATATCAAACGATTGCGGATTGCGGATTTGGGATTGCGGATTCAAAACCCGCGACCAGCGTCCCCGCCCCCGAGTTCGAGGTCTTAAACGTCGGAGTCCGCCCCTTCTCCAATCCGCAGTCCGCGATCCGCAACCCGCAGGCTCTCGTAGAGCCGCCGGTAACGCGCGCCGCCGACGCGCGCGATGTCGAAGCGCCGCTCGGCGACCTCGCGGCAGCGCACAGCCAGATCGCCTTCGCGCCGCAGCTCTTCGACGCGGCGCAGCGCGTCGCGGAACGCTTCATCGGTGAAGTCGCGGACGACGACGCCGACGCGCTCGGTCTCGACGAGCTCGTCCACGTCGCCGACGCCCGCGCCCGTCACGACCGGCAGCCCCGCGGCGAGGTACTCGGCGATCTTCGTCGGCGAAGAGGAGAGCTTCGAGTAGCAGGCGCGTATGAACGAGAGCGCCGCGTCCGAGGCGCGCAGGTAGCGCGGCACCTCGTCGGGCGCGACCTTGCCGACGAAGAAATCTTCTCCCGCGACGCCGAGCGCGGCGAGCCTCGTCGAGATGAGCGACGGATCGCTCTGCGTGAGGATCAGCGAAAACGTCGTCGGGTCTTCCCGGTGCGCGGCGGCGAGGAAGCGCGCCATCTCCTCGGTCATGTACCAGCCGCCGAGCGCGCCGACGTAAACGACGACCCGGCGACCTTCGACGCCGAGCCCGCGCCGCAGCTCGTCGCGGCTCGCCGCGTCAGCCGCGGCGAAGCGGCGGAAGTCAACGCAGCAGGGGATCACCTCGACGGGTCGCCCGCGCTCGTCCGCGTCCGCGCCCGCCGCGAACATGATCTCCCGCGCGCGCTCCGTGAGCACGACGAAGGCGTCCGCGGAGGCGAGCAGGAATTTTTCGACGCGCTTGACGCCGCGGTACAGACGCCCGCCCGCCTTCCACACGCCCGCGTCCGTGTACTCCTCAGGCATGAAGCCGCGTATGTCGAAGACCATGCGCGTCGCCGGGCGGGCGCGCTTGGCGAGCGCCGCCATCAGCGCGGGCACGTGACCGCGCGCGTGCAGGACGTTGACGCCTTCGCTCCCGATCAACTTGCGCGCGAGGCGCGCGCCGACCGCGACGTCGTAGAGCGTCGCGGGCAGGGAGGGTCGCTTGTGGTAGGCGCGCGCGTGCCAACTGATCCCTTCGTCGGCGAGTCGCGCGCGCTCGCGTTCGATCTCTTCCGGCGTCCACGCCTCCCGAAAGCGCGGCTCGAAGGTCAGCAGGCTGACGCGCACGCCGCCGCGCACCAGCTCGCGCAGGTAGGGCAAGACTTGCGTCTGCACGAGCGGCTCGCGCAAGCCGAAGTAGCAGAGGTAGAGCGTGTGCGTGGCAGTCACCCGGAAGAGATCGCCGAACTCGCCGCGGACGCGCCCGGTCGCGCCGCCGCATAAATTTTTTTTCGCGCGCCGCTCAGCCGTCAACGCCGCCCGCCGTCGAAGCGCCCGCCTCGCCGCCGCGCGCTTTCTGCTTTGTGACGAGCGCCTGCGCCCAGCCCGCGAACGTGCCCGCGTCAACGGCGAGGATGATCGCGGCGACCGTGAGCAGCCGCGCGGGGCTGAGCGCCCACCAGAGCGGGCGACCCTCGCGGTGCGCGGCGACGCTCTTCGCGGCGCGCGCCAGGAGTCCGAGCGCGGGGGCGACGAGCCACCACGGGCTGTGAAGGAGGGCGAGCGAGACGAAGACCAGCCCGGCGGCGTAGAGGCGCGCGACGCCGTAGTGCCAGTAGCGCTGCCGCCCCGCCCAGACGTTGTGCTTCGAGTAGAGCATGAAGCGGCGGAAGGTGCGCCACAGCGTGGGCTGCAGCTGCCACCACACGGTCGCGCGCGGAGCCCAAGCGGTGCGCGCGCCCGACGCCGCGACGCGCTCCATGAAGATCAAATCCTCCGCCGCGCGCAAGTCCGGGAAGCCCCCCGCGCGCCGCCACACCTCGCGGCGCACGAGCGACGACGCGATGAAGCGACCGCGACACGGCGCTTCCGGCGGGCGCGACTTCGGCGAGACGTAGGCGACCGCCGCGCAGCGCTCGAAGAAGGTGCGCGGCAGCGGCTCGTAGTTGCCGTAAACGACATCGAGCGCCGGATCGCGCTCGACCTCGGCGGCGAGTCGGGCGAGCCAGTCGGGTTCGAGCCTGATCCCAGCGTCGGTGAAGGCGATCCACTCGTGGCTCGCCGCCGCGACGCCGACGTTGCGACCGCGGCCGGGCGTCGCCTCGCCCGCCTCGACGACGCGGAGGCGCGCGTCGCCGCGCGACAGCTCGCGCGCGAGCGCGACGGTGCGATCGGTCGATCCGCCGTCAACCAGGATCACTTCGTCGGGCGGTCGCGTCTGTCGTCGCACCGAATCGAGGAGCGTCGGGAGCGACGCCTCCTCGTCGCGCACGGGGACGACCAGCGAGATCAAAAAGTCTGAACTCCCTCGCGGCATCTGTTTGTGGGCGGCGCGCTCACGATCCCCCGAGCGCCGTGCGCGCGCGCCGGTAGATGGCGCTGCCGCCCCGGTAGGCGCGCCGCCCGCCGAAGAGGCAGTAGAGGAACTTGTGCGCCATCGCGGGTCGCGCGAGCGCGGCGGGGTAGGCGCGCACCGCCTTGAGCGCCGCGCGCCGCGCGCCGCGCGGGTTGCCGCCCGTGAGGTAGTAGCCGCCGCTCGTGAAGTACATGTTCGCCATCGCGCGAGCCTCGCGGCGGCGGACGCCCGCGGGCACGCCTTCGAGCGCGAAATATTTTTTGTACATCCACTCCAGCTCGGGCGCGGCGCGCGCCGCCTGCGCGACCGTCTTCGACTCGGCGTGCAGCCGGTACGTCGAGAACAGCTCCGGCGCGTACTCGATCCGGTGGCGCGCGCCCGCGCGCAGCCAGAAGTCCCAGTCCATGAAGTAGTAGTAGTGCGGATCGAGCAGCCCCGTGTCCTCGACGACGCGGCGGCGGATGAAAGCCGAGGGCTGCGCGATGGGGTTCTCGCACTCGACGACGAACCGCTCGTAGTCGAACGCGCCGCGCGCCGGGCTGCGCTCGATGGGCGTGCCGTCCTCGCCCGTGAAGAGCGTGTCGCCGAAGACGACGCCGACTTCGGGGTTGCGTTTGAAGTAGTCAACCGCTTTCGTGAGCGCGCCGGGCAGCAGCGTGTCGTCGGAGTTGAGCCACGTGACGATCTCGCCGCGCAGCCGCTGCCAGCCCTTGTTGATGGTCGGCGTCTGCCCCATGTTCGGCTGGCTCTCCCACTCGATGCGCCCCGTGTACTCGGCGAGGATCTGCGGCGTCGCGTCGGTCGAGCCGTCGTCTAAGACGAGGTACTCGACGCGCGGGTAGTCCTGCGCGAGCACGCTCTCGACGGTGTCGCGCAGGAACTGCGACTGGTTGAAAGTCGGCGTGACGATTGAGACGAGTGGCGTGTCGCCCGCCGCCGCCGTCTGCCCTTGACTGTTCATCGGTTTCTTCGCCCGCGCGGTCTCGCCGCCGGGCACTTAAGAACTTCTCGCGCCGGACTTCTCGGACTGGACTCTGCTCGTGAGTCGAATTAAGCGCGGAATATAGCACACGCCGCGAGAGCCGCGCGAGCCGCGACTCAGTTCGGATCGGCTAAGAAAAGGCATTCACCGCCGCAGGCGCGGAGGGCGCAGAGTTAGCGCAGAGGAGAAAAATGTTTTCTCCGCGCCCCTTCCGCGCCCTCCGCGCCTGCGGCGGTGAGTCTTCCTCCCTGCCGCGTTTGCCGCCGCGCCGCGCCCGTGTGTTATGCTCCTCTTTCTTCAACAGGGCACGGCACGCGGTCTCCCAAGTCGCAAAGCGGCGACGGCGCGCGCGCTCATTTCGACGCGGAGGGTTTTGCGGGATGTCTGTCGCGATTGTCACGGGCTCGTCCGGCTTGATCGGGAGCGAGACGGCGAAGCTGCTGCACGGGAAGGGCATGGACGTGGTCGGCATAGACAACGACATGCGCCGCTACTTCTTCGGCGACGACGCCTCGACCCACTGGAACACCGAGCAGCTTAAAAAATCCCTCCGGCGCTTCACGCACCACCCCGTTGACGTGCGCGACGAGTCAGCCGTCGAGCGCATCTTCCGCGAGCACGCCCGCGCGGTCTCGCTCGTCGTCCACACCGCCGCGCAGCCGAGCCACGACTGGGCTGCGCGCGAGCCGCTCACCGATTTTTCGATCAACGCGACGGGCACGCTCAACCTGCTCGAAGCCACGCGCCGGCACGCGCCCGGAGCCGTCTTCGTCTTCACCTCGACGAACAAGGTTTACGGCGACACGCCGAACTGTCTGCCTTTGATCGAGAAGGAGACGCGCTGGGAGGTCGAGCCGTCGCACCCTTACGCCGAGCACGGCATTGACGAGACGATGTCCATCGATCAGTCGAAGCACAGTCTGTTCGGCGCGAGCAAGGTCGCCGCCGATCTGCTCGCGCAGGAGTACGGTCGCTACTTCGGCATGAGGACGGCGACGTTTCGCGGCGGCTGCCTGACGGGACCCGCGCACTCGGGCGCGGAGCTGCACGGCTTCCTCGCCTACCTCGTCAAGTGCGTCGTGACGGGGCGTGCCTACACGATCTACGGCTACAAGGGCAAGCAGGTGCGCGACAACATACACTCCTACGATCTCGTCAACGCCTTCTGGCACTTCTTCGAGAGCCCGAAAGAGGGCGGCGCGGTCTATAACATGGGCGGCTCGCGCCACAGCAACTGCTCGATGCTCGAAGCCATCGCGATGGCGGAGGGGCTGTGCGGCAGAGAGTTAAACTACACGCTATCGGACGAGGCGCGCTCCGGCGATCACATCTGGTGGATCAGCGACGTGCGTAGGTTCAGGCGCGACTATCCGGCGTGGGAGTACCGCTACGACATGCGCAAGATCATGGAGGAGATCGTCGCGGCGACGCGCGAGCGCGCGCAGGCGGGCGCCGGGTGAGGGGAAACGATGAACGATGAACGATGAAGTGAAGACACTGCTGTCTTACTTCATCGTTCCGCGTCCCCACTTCATCGTTCTACTCTGTCGCGCCTGACGAACACGGCGTCCGCCTGCACGATGCGACCGTCGGCGGGGCTGACCATCTGCTCCATGTTGCCCTGGAAGTCGAAGCCGAGTTCGAGCATCGCGCGGTAAACGTCTTCGAAGAGCGCCTGCCCCTCGTAGAGCTTCACGTAGGAAGTCTCCATGATCACGGCGACCGCGCGCCTCACGGTCTCAGCCCCGCCCGCCAGCACCTGCGCCTCGTAGCCCTGCACGTCAATCTTGACGAGGATGTTGTCGCGCAGCGGAAGCTCGCGCGCCGCGTCGTCGAGCCGGCGGACGGCGACGCTCACGGTGCGCTCCTCCTGCCCCGCGGCGCTTTCGGGGAAAGCCTCCCGGTGCAGGCTCGTCATCGGCAGGAACGAGGACGAAGGCGTGTGCGCGGCGCGGCGGAATTCGAGCGTGCCGTCTTCGGCTCCGAGCGCGCAGTTGATCGGGTGGAAGTGGGCGACGCCGGGGAGCGCCGTCGTCAGCGACGCGAAGCAGTCAGGCAGCGGCTCGAACGAGTAGATCGCCGCGGCGGGCAGAACGGCGTGTGCGAGGCGCGCGAACTGTCCGGTGTTCGCGCCGATGTCGAGCACGGTGTTGACGCCCGCGTCGAGCAGCCAGCGGCGGCGCAGGTTGCGGAAGTGCTCGTAGTCTATGCCGCGCCGCCGCAGGCTCAACGCCTCCGGGTGGCGCGCCGTCACCAGCGCGCGGTAGATGAACGCGCTCATGTCTCTCAGCTTCATGCGAACACGCGGACGACGAACACTCCGACTCAGGATCAACTCACGGACTCTCCGGGCGGCAGCAAACGCCGCGCGACGGAAACGGCGCGACGCGCACGCGGATCAACCCACGCGACCAGCCGCCGCGAGCGCGCGGCGCTTGATCTTGCGCAGCCAGTACGGGTAGCGCGAGACGCACGACGGCATCAGGGGGTAATCGGGCTGCCGCCGCGCCGACTCCCCGCGCCGCGCGTTCGTCTCCCGCGCCTCGGCGAAACACTTAACGTACTCGTCCGCCATGCGCTCGACGGTGTAGGGCTGGCTCGCGCGCCACGCCGCGAGCCTGAGCGACGCGAGGAGTCGTCGGTCGCGCGCCAACAACCCGATGCGATCAGCGAACGCCTCGATGTCGCCGACGGGGACGAGGAAGCCGCTGCGCGCGTCCTCGACCACCTCGCCCGTGCCGCTCGCGATGCGCGTGACGACGGGCGCGAGCGCGCGCCCCATCGCTTCGAGCAGCGCGACCGACAACCCTTCGTAGTCCGACATCAGGAGAAAAACGTCCGCCTCCGCGAGCCGCCGCTTCACTCCCGAAGGCGAGAGCCAGCCCCAGAGCTTCACGCGAGCGGCGACGCCGCGCGCCGCGAACTCTGCCGCGAGCCGCGCGCGCGCCTCGCCGTCGCCGATGACGTGCAGCTCGAACGCGACGCCGCGCCGCGCGAGTTCCTCCGCCAGCGGAGCCATCTCCGAGACGCGCTTCTGCTCCTCGACCATCCGACCGACGTAAACGATCTTCAGCGGCTCGCCCGCCGACGACACGGACGCGGCGGCGCGCGCTTCGGCTTCCGGCTCCGACAGCGACTCGACGCCGTAGGCGATGCGCCGCGCGCGCCCCGCGGGGATGCCGCACTCCGCCGTCGTCTTGCGGTGAATCTCCTCGCTCACGCTGACGGCGCAGTCCACGAACGCGCCGTAGTGCCTGAGCGGCTCGTAGAACGCGCCCACGTCGTTGTGCGCGACTGAGAGGCGCGGGATGCCTCCGTCGAGCAGGGGCAGCGCGAGCCAGCCCGCGTCGGGCGAGGCGGAGACGACGTAAGCGTCGGGTCGCCGCGCGTTGACCCACGCGGCGAGGCGCGCGGCGCGCTCCTCCGGCAGGTCGGTCGCGCGCCAGAGGCGTTCGTGAACTTCAGCGCCCGCCGCGCGAAGCGCGTCCGCGACGCCGCGCTCTCGACCGGGCTGCGTGACGACCGAGACCGCGTAGCCGCGCCGGACGAGCGACGCGGAGAGGTGTACGAGGAAGGTGTGCGCGCCGCCCGTCGGCGGCGTCGCGAGCGTCGTGTCTATGAAGACGATCTCCATCGCGCGTCTGTCAACAGTCTTCGCCGCGCGCCGTTCAGGCGGAGCGGCGCAGGGCGCGAGCCGCGGACTTCGAGACGGGCGTCGCGACGAAATTCTTGAGCCGCGCGCCCGCGACGAACGGCGCGAGCGCGGCGCAGGCGAGCCACTTCGCGCGGTGGCGCAAGTTCCTGTCCAGCGCGGCGGCTTTCAGCATCCGCAGCGCGCCGCGCGCGCGGCTTCCGTTGAGCACTTCCTCGACGCCGAGCAGCCCCTCGCCCTCGGCGACGAGCGCGGCGTTCAGCCGCAGGTCTTCCCTGTCGTCGAGCACCGACGCCGCCCACTTGCGGCGCATCGCGAGCGTGGCGCGCATCATGCGCCGCCCGTCGAGGCTCGCGCTCCCGGCGTGCGAGCGGACGAGGGCGCGCGCGCCTTCCGAGTCGTCGTAGGCGAACGAGAAGCCGCGCGCGGCGCAGCGCACGAAGTAGTCCCAGTCTTCGACGGGCGTCAGCGCCACGTCGAAGTCGCCGACCGACTCGACGACGCGCCGGCGCACGAGCGGCGAGTTGACGACCATGATGTTGTTGCGCAGCAGCCGCGGCAACAGCTCGCGACCGCGACCGCTGATCTCCGGCATCCACGCCGCGCCGTCGTCCCACACCGAGTAGGCGCGCGAGACCGACCGCTCTCCGGGTCGCTCCGTCGTGAAGTAGCGCACGCCGCTGTAAACGATGTCCACGTCGGCGTGTCTTTCCAAGAATTCGATCTGCCGCGCGAACTTTCCCGGCTCGATCAGATCGTCCGCGTCGAGGAACTGGAAGTAGTCGCCCGCGC